>DASVTG010000688.1:0-5064 GCA_036387695.1 Hymenobacter sp.
GCTGACGCAGGAAGCATCTTATCACGGCTGCCTGCGTCAGATTTCTTAATTACCAGCGGCGCGAACGTGATAAGATACTTCGCTCCGCTCAGTATGACAGACCAATAATGGAAACCGGATTTACCAAGTGGATTATCGTCATCACGGTGGTGCTCTGCTGCCTGCTGGAGCTTATCGACACCAGCATCGTGAACGTGGCCCTGACCCAGATGATGGGCAACCTGTCGGCCACGCAGCAGGAAGTGACCTGGGTGATAGCCTCCTACGGCATCGCCAACGTGATTGTGATTCCGATGACCGGCTTCTTGGCCGAGCAGTTCGGACGGCGCAACTACTACTTCGTGTCGGTGCTCATCTTCACCATCGCCTCCATGGCCTGCGGCCAAAGCACCAACATCTGGGAGCTGGTGGCGTTTCGCTTCATCCAGGGCATTGGCGGCGGCGCGCTCATGGCCACGTCGCAGGCCATTCTCATTGACACGTTTCCGCCCAAACAGCTGCCGCTGGGCCAGGCCCTGTTTGGCATGGGCGTGATTATCGGTCCCACCATCGGCCCCACGCTGGGCGGCTACATCGTGGACAACTACGACTGGCCCTGGATTTTCTACGTGAACGTGCCCGTGGGCATCCTAGCCTCCATCTTCACGCTGCTGTTCATCCGCGACCCCGAGCGCATCAAAAACGCCATTCCGCGGCCCCTGCGCGAGATTGACTGGGCCGGCATTGGCCTGCTGGTTCTGGGCGTGGGCTCGCTGCAGCTGGTGCTGGAGCAGGGCGAAACCGAGGACTGGTTCGAAAGCGCCTACATCAACACGTTTGTGGTGCTGTCGATTATCGGCATCGTCGGCTTTATCTGGCGCGAGCTCACGGCCAAGCAGCCCATCGTGGACTTGCGCGTGCTGGGCAAAAGCCGCAACCTGGCGGTGGGTGCGTTTCTGTCGTTCGTGCTGGGCTTTGGCCTGTTTGCGTCGGTGTTTGTGTTCCCCATTTTCACGCAGCGCATCCTGGGCTTCACCGCCGCCCAGACCGGTTACTTGCTGCTGCCGGGCGCTTTGGCTTCCGGCTTCATGATGCCGCTTATCGGGCGGGCCTTGCAGGCCGGCGTGCCGCAGAAGTTCATGATTCCGGTGGGTTTTACCATCTTCTTTTTCTTCACGTTCTGGATGGCCTCGCGCATTTCGCCCACCGCCGGCGAGAGCGACTTCTTCTGGCCGCTCATGGTGCGGGGCGTGGGCCTGGGCCTGATTTTCCTGCCCATCACCACCATGAGCCTGGCGGGCTTGCAGGGCAAGGACGCCGGCCAGGCCGCCGGCCTCACCGGCATGATTCGCCAGCTCGGCGGCTCGTTTGGCGTGGCCATTGTGGGCACGTACCTGGAGCGCAGCATTGCGCAAAACCGGGTGGGCCTGCTGCCCCACATCTCCCTCTACAACCCCGAAACGGTGCAGCGCATCCAGGCCTTCACCCAAAACTTCATGGCGCGCGGCTTCTCCTTCGACCAAGCCCAGCGCCAGGCCTACGCCGCGCTGGAAGGCATCTTGATGAAGCAGGTGTCCATCATCACCTACGCGCAGGTGTTCTCGGGTTTGGGCTTCTTCTTCATCGCCTGCCTGCCGCTGGTGTTGTTCATCAAGCGGGTGAAAGTGACCGGCAAAATCAGCATGGACGCGCACTGAGTGGTGAGGTGTGAACTGGTGAAGTAATGAGTTTGATGCGCAACTTGCACCAGCGCCCTTACCCGCAAACGGCCCCGACAGTGTACCTGCCGGGGCCGTTTCTACTTTTTGCAGCAGTGACCAAGAGCCTGAACCTCAAACTCACCACCTCACCAGTGCACACCTCCCCGCTTACTGGTACTGAATGTACAGCGGCTTGGGCGTGAGCTGGGCCAGCACTTCCACCGGCGTCATGATGTGGTGGGGGACCGGGCGGTTGTCGTACTCGTAGAACAGCTTGAAGCCGGTGTACTGCACGGGCTGCGTCTGGATGTAGTCGTGGTACGAATCCTTTTTGAGGGTGGGGCTGCCCCAGCCGTCCATGTGCATCACAATCTGCACGCGGGGGTCGGTTTTGATGTTTTTGTAGTTGGTAATCATGCCCTGCGTGAAGCGGTGCACGGTGAGAACTTTGGGCGGGAGCTTGTTTTCGCTCACGATGCGGGCCAGGAAGCCCACGGCGTAGTTCACGTCCTTGGCGTCGTAGGTGCCGATTTTCTTGCCGGGGCGCACGCCTTTGGTTTCCATCGCAAACTCGGGGTCGATGCCCAGGTGCACGATGGGGTCTTTGAGGTAGGGCTCCAGCTTGGGCAGCTCGGCCTTGAGGTTGCTCAGGCCCACCTGCACGTCGAGGAAAATGATGCACTTGTGCTCCCGGGCCCAGCCAATGACCTCCTCGATGGTGGCTTTGGAGTTCATCAGGCGGTACTTGCCGTCTTTGCCGGCGGCGCCCTGGGCCGTGATGGTCACGTTGTGCAAAGCCGGCTGCACGGGCAGGCCGGGCTCGGCGGCCTGCCACTCGGCGATGACCTTCTCAAACTTGCGGAACATCTGGTCCTTGGGCTCGCGGCCCAAAATGCCCATGCCTTTGGAGCGGATGTTGCCGTAGAACGCCACGATGCGGTGGCCCGGCAGGATGGCGCCCGGCAGCTGCCCGCTCTTCTTCACAATGGAGTCGGCCCGGAGCGAGTCGCGCCGCATGGCCAGGGCCTTGAGCTTGATGGTGTCGACGGGGGCGGGCTTGGCGGCCACGCTGTCGGTGGCGGCACCGCCTTTTTCGCCCTCGTTGGGACTGGTTTTACAAGCGGAAAAGCTGGTGGCGGCCAGCAAGCCTAGAGAGGCGGCCACAACGGCGCGGCGCGGCAAAAAGGAAAAATGCACTGAACAAAAACGGATTAGAAGGCGGGCAATACTGTCCGCAAGTTAAGCTCTTTTGGGCGGTTGCCGCCGAGGCTAACGCAGAAAGGCCCCGGCGTAGGCCGTGGCTTTTCAAGCGGTTTCTCGTCTTATTTTTTATTAGAATAGTGGGCTCGGCCAAATTAGCAGCCGTCGGTACGGACCAATTTGGGCTCCCATCCGCCATATGAATTGAACAGTCGCATGCCAACAGTCTGGGCCGGAGCTTCGGTCAAAAACTGCACGGGCACCGTGAACCTCACTGGCACGGCTTTGCCGTCTTGCCGGCCGGGCACAAAGCGAGGAATGTTCCGAACGGCGTCCAGCACGGCGTTGTCGTAGGGCGCCGAGAGCCCTTTGACGATTAAGGCGTCTCTCTCTTCGCCCGTTTCCGTCACCATGAAAGACACGAACACTCGCCCGGCCTTGCGATTGGCGGCTGGCACTTCCGGATAGACTAAATTCTTTTGAATGGCCTGCACAATGGCCGTGTTGCCGCCACCGCCGGGCAGTTCAGGCATTTGCTCTGCATAGACGTAGGCCTCACGCTCCCAGCGGAGCGAAGCATTTGGGGCTACGGGTGTGGGAGGCGGTGGGGTAGACGAATTCATTTCGTTAACAGTTATTTTACTTGGAAGCGCTGCCTCATCGGCCTGCTCGCAGGCGGCTACGGTAAACAAGGAGGCGGCTACCAGCGGCAGTGCCAGCCACTGCTTCCAGCGGCGAATGGGAGAGGTTTTCTGTATCATGGCTATGCGACGTAAGGTTTGGGAATGGGAGAAGGTGTGCGCAAGCGGGACAGAGAAACCGAGGCGGGTGGCCACTTGCCGGGCCAAGAGGTAAGCGTAAGAGCGAGTAGCTGAGAAAGACGCTGCTGCTTCCTGTTGCAGGGCGGCTTCATCGGCCAGGTATTCGTGGGTGAGCGCCAGGGCACGTTCGCAGAGGTAGACGAATGGGTTGAACCACAGCACGGCGCGCAACACCTCCAGCAAGAGCCGGTCGTAGGTGTGGCCCTGGCGCACGTGGGCCAGCTCGTGGCGCAGGACCTGGCGGGCTTCGTCAGGGCTCAGCGGCAGAGTCTCGTCCCAGAGCACCACGCGGCCGAAGGAGCTGGTGGGCAGCAGGCCGCGGGTGCACAGCAGCGTGTAGCCGTCGGCGGGCTCCCGCGGCAGGTGGCGCGTGCTCAGCCACAGGCGGCCCAGGTCGAAGCCCAGCCGCGCCAGCAGCAACAGCACGCCCCCGGCGTAAGCCATCACCAGCCACGACGTTCCGCCGCTTTCGGCCGTTGGCACGGCGCCGGGCTCAATCGTCGCGGTCGGCAGCAGCACCGTGGCCACGCGGGGCAGTGCGGCCGGCGCGGCGCCCCACCCCCTAGGCCACCCCAGCGGCAGCAGCGGCAGGCCCGCGGCCAGCACCGGCCCCAGCACCAGAAACACGCGGTTGTACACAAAGCCGCGCTCCTGGCGCACGGCGAAGCGGTAGCACAGCCACCACGCCCCCAGCAGCACCGTGCTCAGCAGCATCCAATTAAGCAGGCCGGTTGGGTTCATGGTCGTCGGGATTTTGAGGTTGGGAAGCGTGGCGGAGGATTTCGTCGAGCTGGGCCGCGTCGAGGTTTTCTTCCTTGGCGAAGAAGGATACCAAGCGGCTGAAGGAGTTGCCAAAGTGCCCGCCCAGCAGCTTGCGCAGCGAGAAGCGGCGGTAGTCGTCCTGGGCCACCAGCACAAAGTAGCGGTGCGTGCGCCCAAAGGCTTCGTGGCCGACAAAGCCCTTGGTTTCGAGGATGCGAATGATGGTGGAGACGGTGTTGTAGGCCGGTTGGGGCACGGGCAGCTCGGCCAGCACGTCCTTCACGAACGAGGGGCCGCGGCGCCAGAGCACCTGCATTACTTGTTCTTCGGCGCGGGTAAGCTCAGGAAAAGCGGGGTCCATAGGCACTGTTTTGCAGCGGTGAGGTTGAGATTACACAAATGTATAACTAAAACTTTAGTTGTAAGACTAATTCCTTAGTTTTGAAATGAAGAATTTCTTTCCCGCAAGTCTGCCTATGCAAAACCGCAGTGCAAAAAGCCCCGCCTACCCAACGGTTGGTAGAGACGCGACACTTCGCGTCTCCGGGACAGCGCCGACAGAGAATTAGCGCAGTTCCGCCATCAGTGTACAGGCCCCGGTC
>DASVTG010000689.1:0-8047 GCA_036387695.1 Hymenobacter sp.
CAATTCCGGTATGTTGGAAAAAGCCGTGGCCCGCTTCAGCTTGGACGTTCCGCAGTGCTGGATAGTGGGCGACCGGCTGCGCGACATGCAAGCCGGCGCCAAAGTTGGCGTGCGCGGTATTTTAGTGGGAGAGGAGCAAGTGGATTTCGCGCCCCGCGTGGCCGATTTGCGGGCAGCTACGGATATGATTCTGGGCAGCTAGTGCCTCAATTCTGCTATTTTAAACAAGCTCTTCTTCCCAATCAGCCAATGGCGGATTGATGATATAGTTTGAATCGCATACACTGCGGATGTATTGAGCAGCGCGTCGCATGGCCAATTCGTGATTCAGCACTTTCCCAGCGGCGTCCAGCTTGATATTATTGGAGTAGATAGCATAGGTCTGTTCGACCAAACTAGCATCTTCCACCAATATATGCCTATAGTCGATGCCCTTAAGAACATCCCCTTTACCTACAACCCAATTCAAAGTACCATTGGTATAGTAGAAAGCAAAAAGGCGCAGGCAATGTCTAAAGTCCTGGCTTAGCTGTTGTTGCATAATTTATTAGATGCACCTATGTAAAAGGCCGGCTTCCTTCTCGGAAACCGGCCTTCTGTTGTTCAAACCAGAACACTATTGGCGCGCAGCAGGGGTGGCCGTGCTGGCCATAATGGGCGAAGAAATACGGTTAGCTTCTTTGGTGCTGCTATAGGCGGGGCACTTTTGGCGGTTGCAGGCGCCCAAAGAAAGAGCTGCGAATCCGGCAGCGAGCAATACGAACTTTTTCATAATTTATAGAAAAACGAGTGAGGGATGACGCAGTTGTGCTTCAAAGATAAGCAACCAACGCTATATTTTGTGAAAATATCCTAACGGAGAAATTGTATTATTAGTATCCGAGAATCTGCATCATGCTGGCCGCTTCTTGCTGGGGCGCAAAAACCCTGTCAAGTAGCGTACCGTCTTCGGCGCGGTCGAGGATGACGTGCTGCGGGGCCGGAATCAGGCAGTGCTTGATGCCGCCGTAGCCGCTGAGGCTTTCCTGGTAGGCGCCGGTGTGGAAGAAGCCCACGTAGAGCGGCTGCGCGTCGGCGGGCTTGCGCTCGGGCAGGAACACCTGGTAGATGTGTTTCTCGGCGTTGTAGTAGTCCTGCGAGTCGCAGGTGAGGCCGCCGAGCTGCAGGCGCTTGTAGCCTTTTTCCCAGCCGTTAACCGCCAGCATGATAAAGCGCTGGTTCAGAGCCCAGGTATCGGGCAGGTTGGTGATGAACGAGCCGTCAATCATGTACCAGAGCTCCTTGTCGTTTTGCAGCTTCTCGTCGAGAATGCTGTAGATGATGGCGCCGCTTTCGCCCACCGTGAAGATGCCAAACTCGGTGAAAATGTTGGGCTCGGGCACGCCCTCCTCGGCGCAAATGCGCTGGATGGTGCGCAGTATTTCGGCCACCATGTAGGGGTAGTCGTACTCGGGCTGGATGCTGGTTTGGATGGGGAAGCCGCCGCCGATGTCGATGGTGGTGAGCGTGGGACAGATTTTGCGCAGCTCGCAGTATTTGTGTACGAAGCGGCTCAGCTCCGACCAATAATAGGACGTGTCCTTGATGCCGGTGTTGATGAAGTAGTGCAGCATCGTGAGCGTGAAGCGCGGGTCGTCCTGGATGCGCTGCTGGTAGAGCGGAATCACGTCGGCGTAGCGCACGCCCAGGCGCGAGGTGTAGAACTGGAAGCGCGGCTCCTCGTCCGACGCCAAGCGCATGCCCATGTTCACCTTTTCGCGCACGTGGTCGTGGTAGTAGTCGATTTCGTTGGGCGCATCGATGATGGGCATGCAGTTCACAAACCCGTCGTTAATCAGGTCGGCGATTTCCTTCTTGTAGGCTTCGGGCTTGAAACCGTTGCAGATGATGTGCTTCTGCTTATCGACCTTGCCCTGGGCGTGCAGGTTGCGGATGATGCTGATGTCGAACCACGACGAGGTTTCGAGGTGAATGTCGTTTTTGAGGGCTTCTTCCAGCACGAAGCGGAAGTGCGACGACTTGGTGCAGTAAGCGTAGGAGTACGAGCCCGTGTAGCCGGTCTTCTCGATGCCTTCGGCAAACCATTGCTTGGCCCGCTGAATCTGGGAGCTGATTTTGGGCAGGTACGTGAGGCGGAGCGGGGTGCCGTATTTCTCCACCAGGGCCATCAGGTCGATGTCGTGGAAGCGGAGTTCGTGGTCCTGCACGGTAAAGTCGGCCGTGGGAAAGTCGAACGTTTGGGAGATGAGGTCGTGATAGGTATCCATGAGTAGTTGTTGAAGCGGCGGGAAAACGCGACCTTTACGGCCGGCGGGGCAAAAGTACCGCCGGGGTGGGGAAGTGGTGGGAACAACGCGTTGTTCTACTGCCGTCCCGCCTCGCATCGTGACGATGGAATGATAGCGACTTGGCTACGGTAGAACTTTTCTGCCGCAAGGCAGCGCTCGAAAGACAATGAACAATTGACAATGAGCAATTAACAATTAGCAGTCGGCTTCTCGTCCTCGCGGAAGAACGGCAAATAATTGTTCATTGCTCATTGCCCATTGCTCATTGTTTTAGAACGATGCCCCATGTCCTACCCCAATTCCCACCCGATGAAACGCATCAAATTACTGGAAGTACGCTCCGAACTAGGGGCCGGCACGCGCGGCGCGAGCATGGGCATCGACGCCCTGCGCGTGGCCTGCCTCAACAAAGGCTCGGATTATTTCCGCCGGTTCAACTCCGTGGTCGTGCCCGACCTGAACCACGTGCTGTTCGAGAAAAACCACTTTCCCTTCGCCAAGCACATCGACAGCATCTACACGGTGCAAAAAGGCATTGCCAGCGCCGTGGAGCAAACCCTGCGCTTCGGGGAGTTCCCGCTGGTACTGGCCGGCGACCACAGCAACGCCAACGCCACCATTGCCGGCATCAAGGCCGCGTACCCGCAGAAAACGCTGGGGGTCATTTGGATTGATGCCCACGCCGACATTCACTCGCCCTACACCACGCCCAGCGGCAACGTGCACGGCATGCCCATGGCCGCCTCCCTGGGCGTGGACAACCTCACCCACCAGCGCAACATTCCCGACCCGGAAACCGTGTTTTTCTGGCGCCGCCTCCAGAACCTGGGCGAGCCGGGGCCCAAGCTGCGCCCCGAGCACTTGGTGTACGTGGTGGTGCGCGACACCGAGGAGGAGGAGGACGCCCTCATTGAGGAGCTGGGCATTAAATGGATAAAGCTGCCCGAAATCAAGGAAAAAGGCTCTCGCCGGCTGAGCCGCGAGATTTACGAGCACCTGCGCTTCTGCGACCTGGTGTACATTTCCTTCGACGTCGACAGCCTCGATTCGAGCTTCAGCATTGGCACGGGCACGCCCGTGGAAGACGGCCTGTACTTGTCCGAGGCGGAAAACCTGTGCCAGGACTTGCTGGAAAACGACCGGGTGGTGTGCTTCGAAATGGTCGAAATCAACCCCACGCTGGACAACGGCAACACGATGGCGAAAAACGCTTTCAACATTCTGGAGAAGGCCACCGAGGCCATCGAACGCCGCCTGCGGCTGGACGAGGTGGTGAGCAGGTAACCGGCTGGACGCGGTTGGAGCTCAACCAAAATTGGTACACGAATCCATCCGAAAGCCTTTGATTTAACCAGGCTTAGCTCAGCAGCATTGGCCGCATGCACCAGGGCCGGTTTGCTGGCGTCCCGGTGGTCCCGTTCATTTCCCAATACGAGAGGAATTGCGCCTGGTGGCCGCGCCGTTCGTTGTTGGTAGCCACATCGAGCAACGGCGCTGCATCCGGGAAGGCTGGCCCTCTTTTTGCGCGCAAGGTGCAGCAATTTCAAGAAAACCGCTTTCTTTGTTTACGGACGAGGTTAGGTGGTTGGCCGCGTCGGGCTGATGCCCTGATGCCGTTGAAACACCCGGCTCGCTCGGATTACCTACTTCTACCAGCAGCCATGCCCACGGCACCTCCGTCTTTCGATGCCGACTTAGCCGGGCAGCTGGCCGCCGCCCGTGCCCGCGCCGAGCGGGCCGAAGCCGCCCTGGTCATCGCCCAGGCCCAGGTAGCCGCTCTTGAGCAGCAGCTCGCCACCACGGCCAGCAGCGCCCAGCGGCACCACACGCAGCTGACGGCCCTCGTCCAAAACCTGCGGACGGGCTTGGTGCTGGTGGACCACGAAGGGCAAATTCAATTTGTGAACCACCACTTCTGGGAGCTGTTTGGCCTGCCGCCGGTGCAGGGGCCCTTGGAAGGCGGTGGGGTCATTTTGCCGGAGGCCGTCGCCATTAGCAACGTTTTCCTGGACCCGGCCGGCTTCGTAAAGCGGGCATACGAGCTGCACGAAGCCGGCCAGACCGTGCTGCAAGAGCAGTTTAACCTAGCCGACGGGCGGGTGCTGGAGCTCGATTATCTGGTGCTGGACACGGTGCGGGCGGGGCGCTTGATTTGCTACCGAGACGTAACGGAGCGGCACTTGCGCGAAGCCCAACTGCTTTCCGTGTCCTACATTCCGCAGCAGAATCCCAACCCCATTCTGCGCCTCGCCCCGTCCGGTGAGGTGCTATACGCCAACCCCGCCGCCGAGCCCCTGATGCAAGCCCTGGCCGCCGACGCGGCGGGTACCCTGCGGCAACGCTTGCTTTCGCTGGTGCGCGCGGCCTTGAGCACACCCGCGGAGCAGCAGCAGGAGCTGACGGTGGGCGAACAGCACTTCGTGTCCACGGCCGTCGCCGTGCCCGGCCAAGCGTACGCTACGCTGTACCTCACCAACATCACGGCGCGGCAACTGGCCGAGGGACGGCTGGCCGAGCAGCGGGCGTTCTACGAGGGCGTGCTGGAGCAAGTGCCGGTGGCGGTGGCGGTGTTTGACGAGCAGCACCGCTACCTGTTTCTCAACCCCGTGATTGAACCGGACCCCGTGGTCCGGGCCTGGATGCTGGGCAAAACCAACGAGGAGGCAGGCGCTTTCCGGCTCCGCTCGCAAGCGGTGGTGCAGCACCGGGCCGCCGCGTTTGCCGAAGTCATGCGCGAGCAGCACGAGGTGACGTGGGAAGAAACGCGTTCCAGCCCAGCCGGGCAGCAGCAGTTGCTGCTCCGCTACCGGCCCATGCGGGACGTGGGGGGAGAGCTGCGGGTAATCAGCTCCGGCGTCGACATCACGGAGCGCAAGCAGGCCGAAGAAAAAATAGCCAAGCAGCGGGAGTTTTACGAATCCATTCTGGGCCTGCTGCCGGTGGACATTGCCGTTTTCGACGCCGACCACCGCTTTGTGTACGTCAACCCCTCCTCGATTTCGGACCCGCGGCTGCGCCAGCAAGTCATCGGCATGACCAACGCCGAGTATTTCGCCCTGCGCGGGGTGGCGCAGCCCGCCGGCATGGCCGAGCAGCGCGAGCAGTATTTCGACCTGGCCGTGCGAACGCGCAGCGATGTGACCTGGGAAGAAATGCGCACCGACCGCCAGCAGCGCCCGCAGTTGCTGGTGCGCCACCTGCGGCCCGTGTTCGCGGCCGACGGCAGCTTGCGCCTGGTGGTGGGCTCGGGCATCGACATCACGGCGCGCTACACCGCCGAAAAGCTGCAACACGAGGTGCAGGCGATGCTGCAGGCGCAGCAAACGTTCATCCGCCAGATTATCGACGCCCTGCCCAACGCGCTCTACATCGTGGGGCCCGACGGCCGGGTTTCGTTTTCCAACCACGCCTACCAGTCCATCATTGCCCACGGCCGGCACTGGCAGCCCGCCGCCGGGGCCAGCGCCGCCGTCCGGGAGGAGATGCCCCCGGTGCAAACCCTCAACGAGCTGGTGCGCACCACCGAGCGCGCCCACACCAAAGAAGTGCCGCTGGTGCTAATAAGCGGCGAAACGCGGCACTTCCAGGTGCACAAGCGGCCGCTGCCGCGCGCCGACGGCCAAGTTGACATCCTCACGGTGAGCACCGACATCACGGCCGTGAAAGAAGCCCGCCACGAATTGGAGCGCCGCGAAAAGCAGTACCACGACTTGGTGTACTACTCCCAGGCCCTGATTTGCACCCTCGACTTGCAGGGCAAAGTGCTGTCGGTGAATCCGGCCATTGAGCGCCTCATGGGCGTGCCGGCGGCCCAGCTGGTGGGCAGCCACCTGCGCGATGCCCTGCTGCCCGAGCACCACGCCGAGCTGGATGCCTACCTGAGCGGCAAGCGGCTGGAACACCCGCAACCCCGCGTGGTGACCGTGAAAACCCGAAGCGGCGAGCCGCGCTACCTGCACTACTACACGTATCACGTCACGGAAGAAGGCTACCCGCCCTACGTGGTGGCGTCGGGCTACGACGTGACGCCCGGGGTGTTGGCCCAACGGGCGCTGCAACTCGCCAAGCAAGAAGCCGAAGAAAATGCCCAGGCCAAAGAAGCCTTCCTGGCCCGCATGAGCCACGAAATCCGCACGCCCCTCAACGGCGTGCTGGGCATGGCCAGCTTGCTGCAAAAAACGCCCCTCGACGTGCAGCAGCGCGAATACCTGAACACCATGCAGCACGCCGGCCAGCACTTGCTGGCCTTGCTGAACGACGTGCTGGACATGGCCAAAATCACCACCCGGCACTTGCAGCTCGACCACGCGCCCTTCGACCTGGCCGTGGCGCTGCACGGCGCCGGCCAAACGGTGGCCGCGCTGGCCGCCCAGAAAGGGCTGCAATTGCTCGTGGAGCCCTTGGCGTTGGCCGCGCCGCGCGTCCTCGGCGACGCCTACCGCCTGCACCAAGTGCTGCTCAACCTGCTTTCGAACGCCATTAAATTCACCGAGAAGGGCCACGTGCGGCTGGGCGCCGACGTCCTGCGCGACTTGCCCCACGAGTTCACCCTGCGCTTTTGGGTCGAAGACACGGGCATCGGTATGGGTCCCGACGAGCAGGCGCACATATTCGACGCCTTCGCGCAGGCCAGCCCCGAAACCAGCAGCCGCTTCGGCGGCACGGGCCTGGGGTTGGCCATCAGCCAGCAGCTGGTGAGCCAAATGGGCGGCGTGCTGCGCCTGTGCAGCGAGGCCGGCCGGGGCACCACCTTCGCGTTTCAGCTCACCCTGCCCCGGCCGTTGGGCGCGGCCGCCGAGCCGTCGCCGTCGCCCGACGAGGCTTCTTTTGAGGGGCTGCGGGGGCTGCGCGTGCTGCTGGCCGAAGACAACCTCGTCAACCAATGGATTGCGGTGGTGGTGCTCGAAAACTGGGGCGTGCAAGTGAAGCCGGTGAGCAACGGCACCGACGCGCTGGCCCAACTGCGGGACTGCGCCTACGACGCCGCCATCCTGGACATCAAAATGCCCGGGCTGAGCGGGGTGGAAGTCACCGCCGCCGTGCGCAAGAATCCCCAAGCCGCCTGCGCCACCATCCCCATCATTGCCTTGACGGCCAACGCCTTCGAGGCCGACCGGGCCAGCTACCTGGCCGCCGGCATGAACGCCTGCCTCACCAAGCCCTACGAGGAAGCCGACCTCTGCCAGCTGCTGCTGCAACTCACGGCGGGCGCCGCGCGGCAAGCATAGCCTAAGCCTAATCAAGCAAATATGAGGGCAGCTCAAGCCCTGCTAAAGCTTGTTTACCAAGCACGAGGTCTGGCTACGCTTCCAGGGCTACACCAAGCTCATTGTCCTCGTCCGGAGGCCTTGGGGTTGCACCACCCCAAGGCCGCGTAAGCCGCAGGGGAAATGGAAAGCCCCACCAGCCACTGACGGGGCTTTGCGTTGCTCAGGTTTCGGGCTTATTCATCTGAATAGCGCGGCGGCGCGTAGCCGTTTTGGATGCGGGCCGCCGTGCCAGTTCGCCGGCAAAAACCGGTGCTGGTACCCCCTCTTTTTTGGAGAGGGGGTCAGGGGGTGAGGTTGTACCTTTGCCCCGTGCAACAGTTAGAAAACTCCCTCAAAACCGCCCTGCAAACCGATGCTCAAGCAGTTTTTGGCGTTGAAATCCCCGCCGCCAGCCTCACGCTCCAGCCCACGCGCAAGGAGTTTGCCGGCAGCTTCACCCTCGTCACGTTTCCCCTTACCAAAGCCCTGGGCAAAGGCCCGGAGCAAATT
>DASVTG010000690.1:0-10643 GCA_036387695.1 Hymenobacter sp.
CGTAAGGAGGGCCCGCGTTTTCCCAGGCAAACTCGGGGTGTGACAGCTCCACCCGCGGCCCGGTTAGGGTCCAGGGGTTGCTCATGCGCGAGATGTAAAGCCGCTGGATGCCGTCGGTGCCGTTGTGGCCCGAAACGATGAAGTAGCGGTTGCCGTTTTGTTCCAGCACGGTGCCGTCAATCTGCCAGAAGTCGGCGCCGGGGCTGAACAAGCGGCCCTTATCGGTCCAGGTGCCCGTGGTAGGGTCGGCGCTGGCGTTTTCCAATACCCAGGTGCGCTGCTGGCCCAGGTCAGTGCCGCTGGGGCCGGCCGTGTAGTATAGGTACCACTTGCCGTCGAGAAAGTACAGCTCGGGCGCCCACAGGTTTCCCGAAGCATTGCCTTGGGCCGGGGGCACCCACACCGGCCGGTTCGCCGCCGAAGGCAGGTCCGACATTTCCTCGGTTTTCCAGATGGTCAGGTTGTTGCCCGTGGTGTGCAGGTAGTAGTAATACCCGTCCTTTTGCGTCACGTAGGGGTCGGGGCCGGAAGGCAGCAGCGGGTTTTGGAACGTGGTGGCGGTGGTAACAGGCGGCGTTACGACGGGCACAAAAGGCGCCGGCTTGCTTTTGGTGCACGCCACGCTGCCGGCCAGCAAGCAGAGGAGCACTAGTTTATACACGTGGCTCAGGTTCTTATTCATGAGGTGAAATAGCCTTTCCGCCGGCTCTGCCGACGGCATCGTGGTAAGACAAAACAGCCGCCCCGGGTTGCAGCCCAGGACGGCTATTCACTCACCAAACCACGTTAAAAACCAGGGTTTTGCCTCAAGTTCGAGTCAATGTCCAAATCGTTTTGCGGAATGGGCAACCGGGCGTTTTTCGGGAAGATGAAGTTGTTGAAGTCCGCGTCGCGGGCTTTCAGCTCGTTCAGGCCCGCGGGGGTTTCAAACAAGCCGTAGCGCACCAAGTCGCTCCAGCGTGTGCCTTCGCCGGCCAGCTCCGTCACCCGCTCGTGGCGTATTTGGGTTTTCATCGTGGCCTGAGTGAAGGCCGAGGCCACCAGCGGCACCAAGTTGGCGCGTTGCCGCACCTGGTTGATGAAGGGCACGGCGGCGGCGGTCTGGCCTTGCTCGTTCAGGGCCTCAGCGTGCATGAGTAGCACGTCGGCGTAGCGAATCAGGCGAATGTTGATGCCCGAGAAAAAGTCTTCGAAGTTGCGGCTCCGGTCGTTCTGGTACTTGCGCCACAGAATGCGGTTGGGGTTGATGTTGAGCCCACCCGCACCAAAAGCCTTACCGTAAAGGGTAGGTGTGCCGGTGGCGCTAAACAGCGATTGGTCGCGACGGGGGTCTACGCCGCCGGTTGTGGTCAGGTCGGTGTACTCGTTGAACACCCAGCGGCGCACTTCCACGTCGGTGAAGCCCACGCCGGGAGGGCCCCAGAACTGCGCCCGCTCGTTGCCTTCCGCCGCGCCCGGAAAGTCCTGACCGAAGGTCTTGTTCACCCCCGAAAACTGTACCTCGTATATGGACTCCGCGTTGTTCTCGTTGGCTTCGGTGAAATTGTCCGAGTAGTTAGGCACCAGCGAGTACGTGTTCGTGCCAATGAGCTCGGCAAACTGCGCCGAAGCCAAGGCCCACTTCTTTTGCTGCATGTACACCTTGCCCATCAGCGCCGTGGCAGCCCCGCGGGTGGCGCGGCCCTTGTTGGCGGCGTCATACGTCAGGGGCAGGTTGGCCTTGGCAGTCGCCAGGTCCGTAAGAATCTGCTCATAGACCACATTCTGGGCTACCTGCGGAATTCGCACGCTGGCGTCAGCCGTGGTAAGCACCAAGGGCAAGTCGCCGAAGAGAAGAGCCAGGTCGTAATAGGCCAGCGAGCGCATGAACAGCGCCTCGCCCAGGGTACGCTTTTTCAGGTCGGCGTCCATCTCGATGCCGGGCACATTCGTTAGCACCTGGTTGGCTCGGAAAATCAAGCTGTACAGGTCGTTCCACAGAAATGCCGAACGGCCGTCGTTGGTGTTGGTCTGCCGGAACACCAAGTACTGGTTCAGGCCGGGGTCGGGGGTATTAGTGAAGGACTCGTCGGAGCGGCCTTCGGTGGCAAAATGCCAGTACAGGCTGTAGGTCGAAAAAATTTGTTGCCGCGAGTACACACCCAGCATGGCCCGGGTGGCATCGCTCGACGATTTCCAGAATTGCGCCGTGCTGGGTTCGTTGGGGTTGACTTTGTCCAGCAAATCTTTGTCGCAACCGGTGTTGCACAGCATAACGGCCAGCAGCGCCAGCACCGATATTTTAGGTATTTTCATGACAATGAAGACAATAGAGAGGTGATGCGGCGGGGCCGCGTCTTAGAAATTGACCTGCAGGCCGCCGGTGAAAGCCCGCACGTTCGGGTAGGTGCCATCGTCCACGCCGCGGCCGAAGATGCCGTTGCCAGGAGTCTCCGGGTCAAAGCCCGTGTATTTGGTGATGGTGAACACGTTGCGACCCGTCACGTAGAGGCGCACGTCGCCCAGGCCCTGCACTTTGCTGCTAAGTGCTTTCGGGAAAGTATAGCCCAGCTGCACGTTCTTCAAGCGGAAGTAAGCGCCGCTTTCCACCCAGCGGGTGCTGGCGCGCTCAAAATTCTTCACGGCTTCGGCTCCGCCGCCGTACACCAGGCGCGGCGTCGTGTTGGAGGGATTGGTGGGCGTCCAAGGCGATATGTCGCTGCTGAAGTTACCGGCTCCGTCCAGCACGTCGAGCGAGGCACGAGTCGAGTTCAAAACGCTGTTGCCGGTTACGCCCTGAAAGAAAATACTAAGGTCGAAGCCTTTAAAGCCCGCGGTCAAGTTCAGGCCGTATTGCAGCGTGGGGAACGGGGTACCCACAAACTGGCGGTCTTTGTCGAGGGTGATGACGCCGTCGCCGTTGGTGTCTTCGTACTTCACGTCGCCGGGCTGGGCCAAGGGCTGAATAACGGTGCCGTTGGCACTCTTGTAGTTCAGGATTTCCTCCCGGCTTTGGAAGATGCCAATCTGGCGCACCACGTATAGCTGGCTGATGGGGTGGCCCACCGAAGTGCGGGTCACGCCCAGGAAGCCGGGAACGTTAGGTTGCAGTGCCGACAGCGCGATTACTTCGTTGCGCAGCGTAGTCAAGGTTACGTCGGCCCCGTAGGTGAAGGCCTTGCGGTTTTCGCGGTAACCCAAGGCAAGCTCAAAGCCCCGGTTTTCGACCTCACCCAAGTTGGTGAAGGGCGGCGTGTAGCCCGACACGCCCAGGTAAGCCGGCAGGATAGGATTCACCAGCGCGTTTTTGGTGCGTGAAACGTAGTAGTCTGCCGAGAGCGTGAGGCGGCTGTCGAGCAGGGCCATGTCCAAGCCAAAGTCGGTGGTGTACCGTGACTCCCAGCGGATGTTGGCGCTGGGCAAGGCCAGTTGGATGGCACCGTTAGCCAGCGCTTGGCTCGTGCCCAGCGGGTAATTCACGTTCTGGTTCACAACGGCTTGGTAGGCGTAGTTACCAGCTCCTCCCAGGTTGTCGTTGCCATTCACGCCGTAGCTGGCGCGCAGCTTTAAGTTGTTGATGAAAGGCGCGGCGCTTTTAAAGAACTCTTCTTCGCTCACGCGCCAGCCCACCGAGCCGGCCCCAAAGTTCGCGTACTGATTGTTGGGGTCGAAACGTGACGAGCCGTCGCGGCGGAAACTGCCGGTAATCAGGTAGCGGTTCTTGAAGTCGTAATTGACTTGGCTGAAGTATGACCGTTTGGTATACTCGTCAAATCCGCCGCCGACGTTGGGCGGCGTAGCCGAATTGGTGCCGCTGCTCAGCGAGAAAAAGTACTGCGGCGAAGACAGAAAACCGGTGGCGTTGGCCGAAGCGTTGTTGCTAGAGTACCGCTGCTCGGAGTAGCCCAGCACCGCGTTCACGTTGTGGTCGCCGAAGCGCTTATTGAAATTCAGCGTGTTCTCGACGAGGACGAAGTTCTGCGTGCCCCGGTTCTCGAACAGGTAGGTAGTGTTGGGGGTTGACTCACCCAAACGGAGGTAGCCTTCCTTACGGGCGTTGCGGTCGTTGTAGTCGTGCACTTCCAGGCCCAGGTTGATTTTGTAGGACAGGAAATCAGTGAACGAGAATTCGGCGTTGACGCTGCCTTGCAGGCGGTTGTTTTTCTGCGTGCTATTCAATATCTCCTGCGCCCCGATGGGGTTGGTGGAATAGTTAAACAGGTTGGTGCTGCCGAAGCCGTACCCCCCGAAGTTCGCCGGGTTGTACACCGGAATGCCCGGCAGCTCGGTGAGCACGTCCACGAAGGCGATGTTGTTGAGCAGCGTCGTGTTGATGTGCGTGAGCAGCAGGCTTTCGCCCACCTTCAGCCGGCCGCGGCGCAGCCCCGAGTTGAGGCGCACGCTGTAGCGCTCAAACTTCGGCCCCTTCACGATGCCCTCCTGGTTAAAATAACCTGCCGACAGCAAGAAATTGGTGGCGCTCTTGCCAGAAGTCGTGCCGCCCGAAAGGGTCAGGTTATAGTCCTGAATCTTGCCGGTGCGGAAAAACTCTTTCTGCCAATCCGTGTCGATGGCGTTGCTGTACGCCGACGAGCCCTTGTACGCACCCGCCGAAGAAGGCGGCACGCCTTGCACCAGGCCCCCGTTGGCGAAGGCCACCGCGGCCCGGTCGGCCCACTCGCTGTGGTTGGTCAGGTCGTATTTTTTGTAGATGCTCTCCACGCCCTGGTAGCCGTTGAAGCTAATCTTGGGGTCTCCCGACGACCCGCGCTTGGTGGTGATGAGGATAACGCCGTTGGCGCCGCGCGAGCCATACACGGCCGTTGAGGAAGCATCTTTCAGCACCGTGGCCGTCTCGATATCCGTCGGGCTCAGGTCGCGGATGTTGTCAGTCCACAGGCCATCAATCACATATAAAGGATTGCTGCCCGAACCCAACGAGCCGACGCCGCGGATGTTGACGTTGGGCACTGCGCCGGGGTTACCAGCACTTTCTACCTGCACACCTGCCACGCGGCCCTGCAGGGCCTGGGTGAGGGTAGGCACGGGCACCTTGGTAGCTTCGCGCGTATCCACGCTGCTCACCGCGCTGGTCACGTTTTGGCGGTCCTGCGTGAGGTAGCCCACCACCACCACTTCGCTCAGGCCTTGGGCGTCCACGGCGAGGCGCGTGTCAACGGAGCTACGGCCGCCCACGGCCACCTCCTGCGTGGCGTAGCCCACGAAGGAAAAGACCAGCGTGGCGTCGGTAGGGGCCGTGATGGTGTAGCGGCCGTCGGCGTCGGTTTGGGTGCCGTTGGTGGTGCCTTTCACCAGCACGGTCACGCCGGGGATGCCCGCGCCGCTAGCGTCGGTGATGCGGCCCGTGACGGGCGAGTCGGCGGCTTGCCACATGGCCACGGCCAGCGTTTTGGGTGCCGCAATCGTTGCTTGACCAATTGCCGGTAGTAGCAGCATGCTGCCAACCAAAACCGGCACGGCTAGGCCATGCAATCTGGGTACTGACTTTTTCATAAAAGAACGTCGTGGGAATTGGTGAGAATAACACAATCGATTGTGTAATATTAAGCAAAATTTACTTATTTTATTACACATTCAGAAAAATTTAGGGGTGGCAAAAGCTGACGAGAAATGCGCTTGAATCAGCGCAAATCTGCTTATGCGGGTCTTTAAAGGCACTTTGAGAGCATAATGCCGTGCTGAAACCTGCAGAAAACATAATTGCGTGGGCAACAGAACGTGAGCAATGTTAATGCAAATTGTTCGGATTATCAATTTATCGATTGTTTTTTCATCTGGAAAAAGGGAAGAAACAAGCCTCTTTTTCTCTAAACGGTGCCCGTTTGTTCGCGCCTTTCCGCAATCGGTTGCGGATTAAGGGGTAAAAGTGCCGCTGCCTCGCAGCTCTGGCCAAGTGTTGGCAACGAAGTTTGAATCAATTGCCCCCTTTTCGAGTCTTGGCGGCTTGTCAGTTTACGACCAAGCATTCCTTGCCACTGGCGGCCGTTTTGCGCCCGCGAATTGTCCTTTCTTTGCGCATCACCGCCAAGGCACCAGTGGTAGCGGCCGAACCAGCGCTTCATGACCAGATGCATTTGAGCACCATAATGGGGCGTTGATGCTTCACGGAAAACAGGAAGGGCCGGCCACTGCAATGGCGGGCCTTTCCTAAAAAAAGCCTGACCGATTATTCGGCCGGACTGATGCCGTCCAATGCTGCCAGGTTTTCGGGCGAAAGCTGGATGCTGGCCGTTTTCATGTTCTCTTCGAGGTGCTTCACCTGGGAAGTGCCGGGAATGAGTAGAATGTTGGGCGAGTGGTGGAACAGCCAGCTCAGGGCAATTTGCTGGGGCGTGGCCCCGTGCTGCTGGGCCACTTGGCCCAGGGCCGCCAACGCTTGCTGGTTGCCGCCGGCCAGCGGGTACCACGGGATGAAGGCCATGCCCTGCTCGCGGGTGTAAACCAGTTCGGCTTCCCACTTGCGGTTGTCGACGCTGTACATGTTCTGCACCGACACCACGGGCACGTATTCCTGGGCCTTCTTGATTTGCTCAACGGTGACTTCCGACAAGCCAACGTGCCGGATTAAGCCTTCCTCCTGGGCCTTTTGCAGAAACTCCAAGGTCTCTTCATACGGCACATTCGGGTCGACGCGGTGCAGCTGATACAAGTCGATGCGGTCGAGTTTGAGGCGCTGCAGGCTGCCGTGCAGCGCGGCCTCAAGGTGCTTGGCGCTCGCGTCGATGGGCCACTCGTTGGGGCCGGTGCGCAGCAGGCCGCCCTTGGTGCCCACGACAAGGCCCGCTTTGTAGGGATGCAGGGCTTCGGCAATCAGCTCTTCCGACACGTTAGGGCCGTAGCTGTCGGCCGTGTCGATGAAGTTGACGCCGAGCTCCACGGCGCGCTGCAGCACCCGAATGGACTCGTTGTGGTCGGCCGGCGGGCCCCAGATGCCTGCGCCGGTGATGCGCATGGCGCCGTAGCCGAGGCGATTTACGGTGAGGTCGCCGCCGAGGGCGAAGGTGGTGGGATAGGTGGAAATGGTGTTGGTTGACATTGGAAGAAAGGTGACACGTGAAGCTCACAGCAGCAGCACCAGGGCTCCGCAGTGGCGCAAGAGCAGACGGGCGACGCCAGCAAATGTTTTAGCGTGAGCCGGCTCAGGCCCTAAGTAGAAACGCCACGCAGCAGCTCCTGAGGCTGGGGCCGCCGCGTGTTACTTTTGGGCCCGTCCCTTTGTTAGGAATCCCATGAACGAGCAGCTAGTTGTCAAGAATTTCGGCCCGATAAAAGACGCCACGGTGGACTTTAAGCGGGTCACGGTTTTTATTGGGCCGACGGGCGGGGGGAAGAGCACGCTGGCGAAGCTTAAAGATATATTTTGCTACGACCGTAATTATGCTGTAGGCGATGTCGACAATCATCCTAGGTTTGATTATTTCGATGCCTATAAAGACCATGCACTAAACAACTACTTTTCTCAGAACACCTATTTCACTTATCAATCGGCTACTGCAAATGTCTCATATAAAGAAGGCAAGCACCTTGTGTTAACGAAAAGCTTTGGCTCGCCAGTAACCACCCCAGAAAGGATTAAGTCCATTTATGACAGGCTTATAGTCGCTAAGAACTTACAAAGCGAAGGCAAAGACTTTACAATACTTCAAGCGGAGTTATTAAATGAGCTTTCAGAAATATTAAACGAACTAGAGCTTATTGAATCTGGAGAGAGTGCTCGTGAAAATTTCCCTATACTTATAGCCCCTGTGGCTCCATGGTATTGCACCTCAGAGAGAGTTTTCATTCCAGCGCTAGAGTACTCTTGGGCAGGTTTACTTCGTGATGATATCGGTTTGCCCAAACTTTTACTACATTTTGCGAACAGCTTTTCACTTTCTAGAAAAGAAGTCCCTGAATTAGACATTCCTTTCCTTAACGTCCAATACCAACACATCAACGGCCGCGACTTTATCAAAATCCCCGAACGTGAGGAGCCACTGATGCTTTTAGAAACAGCCAGCGGCATCCAATCCGTCACGCCGCTGCTGGTGCTACTAGAGCACCTGAGCCGCAACACCGAGCAGGCGCAAAGCTTCATCATCGAAGAGCCGGAACTCAACCTCTACCCCACTGCCCAGCAAGGCCTGCTAAACTGGCTGGTGGAGAAGTGTACCAAAGGGGAAAACGACCTGACGATAACCACGCATAGCCCCTACATCCTCTCGCACCTTAACCTGCTGCTATATGCCCACCAAGTGGCGGAGCAGCATCCTGAGCGCCGGGCGGAAGTAGCGGCCATCGTGCCCGAAGCCAGTTGGATAAATCCAAAAGAATTTGCGTGCTACCAAGTGGAAAATGGCGGCGTGCAGTCGTTGGTGGATGATGGCTTGGGTCTGATTGACAATAATGAGTTGGATGCTTTATCCGGCGACGCAGCCGACGCTTTCGACAACCTGATTCGCTTGTCGAAAGCCATTGCTGCAAAATGATTACTCGCATTCCCGCGGCTTATACCCGGTACGCAACCTGCATCGGCTCCCATACCGAGCTTGAGTTTCACGTGTATGACCCGCCCCAATTACTGCCCAATGACCCGGCCTTGCCCTGCGCCCGCCGGGTCGGCTCACCCGAGGCAACGGACTTGGTGGTTCAAAATCCGCAGGCCCAAACGGTGCATTTGGTAGCCATTGACAAATGCCTCTACTCCTCGGCCGACACCACCCGTTGCGACTGCGCCTTAGTTTGCGGTGAGAAAATTCACTTCGTCGAGTTCAAACACGGCGTCAATAAGCGGCGCACTGACCGGGTAAAAGAGTGTATTCCGCAATTAGCCGCCGCCATTAACGACTTCTACAAAGCCGGCATCCTGCTGCCCAAAACCGTTGTCTTAGCCATTGCCTGCGTTGGTTTCAATGAGGAATTTCCGCCCCGCACCGCCTCTTTGGACGCCAGGATATTGCAGCTAAACAAACTGGTTGATGCGGACATCGCTGTTGAACTACGGGTAACGGATGTCACCCTTTTCAATTGAATAAAGAAGCCCCCGCAGCATCAACTACGGGGGCTTCTCTCTGTTTCTAGCGCAGTTTCAAAGCCGCAGTAGCGCGAACTTTGTAGTTCGCGCTACTGCGCCGTCTGAACGATTATCGTTCTGGTACGCGAACTACAAAGTTCGCGCTACCCCAGCACCGTGGCGCGGGCAGCGGCGGTCACTTTCTGGCTCAGCTCGCGCACGGCGGCGGCAATGCCGGCCGCATCGAAGCCGCACTCTTTGTACAGCTCGTCCTGGGAGCCGTGCTCCACCACGCGGTCGGGGATGCCGAGGCGGCGGACGGGCAGGTGGAAGCCGTGGTCGGTGAGGAACTCCAGCACGGCCGAGCCGAAGCCACCGGGCAGCGAGCCGTCTTCCACGGTCACGATGGCGCGGTAGCGGCGGGCGATGTCGCGCAGCATTTCCTCGTCTAAGGGCTTGCAGAAGCGCATGTCGTAGTGGCCCGCGTCAAGGCCTTCGGCGGCCAGGGTTTCGGTGGCCTTCACGGCGTAGTTGCCGATGTGGCCAATGCTGAGGATGGCCACGCCGCCCTCTTCGCCCTCGCGCACCACGCGGCCCGTGCCGATGGCCACGCGCTGCAGCGGCGTGCGCCACTGCGGCATCACGCCCTCGCCGCGCGGGTAGCGGATGCTGAAGGGGCCCGCGTTTTCGGGCAGCTGAGCGGTGTACATCAGGTTGCGCAGCTCCTGCTCGTTCATGGGGGCAGCCACCACGATGTTGGGGATGCAGCGCATGTAGGCCAGGTCGTAGCAGCCGTGGTGTGTGGGGCCGTCGGCGCCGGCGAAACCGGCACGGTCGAGGCAGAATACTACGTGCAGGTTTTGCAGCGCCACATCGTGCAGCACCTGGTCGTAGGCGCGCTGCATAAACGAGGAGTAGATGTTGCAGAACGGCACCAAGCCCTGCGTGGCCAGGCCGGCCGAGAACGTGACGGCGTGCTGCTCGGCAATACCCACGTCGAAGGCGCGGTTGGGCATGGCGGCCATCATGATGTTGAGCGACGAGCCCGAGGGCATGGCCGGCGTCACGCCCATGATTTTGTCGTTGGCCTCAGCCAGTTCCACCAGCGTGTGGCCAAACACGTCCTGGTACTTGGGCGGTTGGGGCGCCGAGGGCGTCTTCTTGTAAATCTCGCCGGTGATTTTGTCGAACAAGCCCGGCGCGTGCCACAGCGTCTGGTCTTTCTCGGCCAGCGCGTAGCCCTTGCCTTTCACCGTGACGCAGTGCAGCAGCTTGGGGCCGGGTATTTCCTTTAAGTCATTCAGCACTTCCACCAGGTGCTGCACGTCGTGCCCATCCACGGGGCCGAAGTAGCGGAATTTCAGCGCCTCAAACAGGTTGCTTTGCTTGAGCAACGTGGCCTTCATAGCGGCCTCCACTTTGCGGGCAATGTGCTGCGGGTTGGGGCCAAACTTCGAGAGCTTGCCCAGCACGTTCCACAGCTCGTCGCGCACCTTATTGTAGGTGCGGGAAGTGGTGATGTCGGTGAGGTATTCTTTGAGCGCGCCCACGTTCGGGTCGATGCTCATGCAGTTGTCATTCAGAATAACCAGCAGGTTGGAGTTGGCCACGCCGGCGTGGTTGAGGGCCTCGAAGGCCATGCCGGCCGTCA
>DASVTG010000691.1:0-3348 GCA_036387695.1 Hymenobacter sp.
GCAGGTAATCGGAACGTTGACGGTGGTGCTGCTGGCCAACCTGCTGGTGTTCCACCGCGACTCGCTCAGCCTGTCGGCCTTTGCGGAGAACGAGCGGGGTTTCGGCTCGGCGGCGGCTTACCTGTTTGTGCCAGTGGCGCTGTACTGCCTCAACCGCTTCTTGCTGCGCGGGGGCTGGCTGGTACTGGCGGGGTTTCTGTTCTGTTTGCCGCTCATCATTTTCCTGCAGCACCGCTCGGTATGGATTGCCACGGCCGTGGCCCTGCCCATCGATTTGTGGCTGTTGCGCCGGGTGCCGGGGGCGCGGTTTTCCTTGCCCAAGGTGCTGGCGCTGGTGCTGCTGCCCGCCGTGCTGGGCTCGCTGGGGGCCACGGCCCTGGTGCTGGACAACCCCGAGGTGGTGAACCGCCTGGCCACCAACCTGGAAGACATGGCCAACGCCGACAAGCAGGGCACCGGCAGCTGGCGCCTCAAGCAGATGGAGTCCTACGTCCCGCTGGTGCAGGAGCGGCCCTTCGCCGGCTGGCGGCTCGAAGGCTTTGAAGTGCCCATGCAGTTCTACGACCCCAGCAGCAACCAGCCCATGTGGCAGGACCGCACCGGGCACCATTTCCACAGTTTTTACCTGGACCGGGCTTTTTACTTCGGCATCATCGGCCTTGTGATGGTGCTGCTCGTGCCCATTATCCGGACGGGCCAGCGGCTGTGGCAGCCGGGGCCCATGCGCTCCGACACGGCCCTGCTGATTGCCTACTTTGGGTGCCTGCTCGTGTTTTCGGCTTCCTACGACTGGTCGACTTACCACTTCGGGCTGCTGGGCCTGCTGCTGGCTTACCTGGCCGAGCCGGAACCCCAGCCGTCCTCGTTAATTTCCCGGCCGGCCAAGGCCGTGGCTCGCCCTGCCCCCTCACACGCTTATGCCCGCTTGTAGAATTCCTTTGTCACTTCGCTGCGGCCTTTTCCGGGGGCCGCTTATCCTCTTTGTGCCATGAAAATTCTTTGGCTGGCTCCTTTTCCCCATCCCCTCGACACGGCCGCCCACCCGGTGCCGTGGGTGGGCACGCTGGCTAATTTGCTGAAGCAGGTGCCCGGCGTCGAGCTGACCGTGCTCAACTGGACGCCCCGCCTGACGGCCCCCGCGGAAGAGTTCGACCGCGACGGCATGCACTTCATTTATTTGAAGACGCCGCCCGTGCGCCAGGACATTCTCACGCTCTACCGGCCGCGCATTGCCATTGTGCGCAGCTATTTGCAGGCGCACGCCCACGAGTACGACCTGCTGCACCTGCACGGCTCGGAGCTGCAGCTGCCGGCCATGACGGCGGGCCTCAAGGTGCCCATGCTGCTGTCGGTGCAGGGCATCGTGTCGGTGTATGCGCGGCACGTGCCGAACACGTTTTCCATGCTCAAGTTCCTGTGGACGCTGGCCGGCCTTTACGAGCGGCGGTACCTGCCCACGGTGCATCATTTCCTGTGCCGCACCGACTGGGACAAAGCCCACACGGCCCGCCTCAGCCCAGGCTGCACCATTTACCACAACTGGGAAACCCTGCGGCCCGAGTTTTTTGCCGCCGACCTGCCCAAGCCCCCGCCCCCACTCCGGCCCCAAATACTGTTTGTGGGCGGCAGCCAGGCCATCAAAGGCTTTAAGGAAGCGCTGCAGACTTTCGACCGCATTCGCCAGGCCGAAGACCTGCGGCTGGTGATAGTGGGCCGGCTCGGCGACGACGAGGTGCAGGCCGTGGTGCAGCGCTACCGGCTGCGCAACATTAGCCCGGGCAGCGTGGAATGCCGCCGCTTCCAGACCGCGGCCGAGCTGGCGGAGCTGTGCCGCGAGTCCTTTTGCCTGCTCCACCCTTCCTACATCGACAACAGCCCCAACAGCGTGTGCGAGGCCCAGCTCATGGGCCTGCCCGTGGTGGCCACCGACGTGGGCGGCGTGGGCTCGCTCATTACCGAAGGCGAAACCGGCCTGCTCGCGCCCCTCGACCCCGCGGCCCTGGCCCGGCAGGTGCTCCGCCTGCACCACGACCCGGCCTTGCACCGCCGCATTGCCGCGCAGGCCCAGGCCCTGGCCCGGCAGCGGCACGACCCGGCCGTGATTGTCCAACGCACCCTCGACGCCTACCGCGCCGTGCTGGCCGCCGCCCGGCCGCCGGCACGGGCCACCGCCCCGGTTTTGGCGGCCCAGTCCCCGGCGCTTTCGTCCTGACAAACCCGGGTAGTATTCACCTGCTTGTGCATTAGCTCTTGCCTTACCATGAACACCACGACTACCCTTGACTCAGCCTCCGCACTGTCCACGCCGGTTTTGCTGATAATATTCAACCGCCCCGACACCACGCGGCGGGTGCTCGAAACCATTCGGCGGGCGCGCCCCACCCGGCTCTACGTGGCGGCCGACGGGCCCCGGCCGGCCCACCCCACCGACGCCGCCCGCTGCGCCGAAACCCGGGCCGTGGTGCAGGAAGTGGACTGGCCCTGCACGGTGCACACCCTGTTCCACGCGCGCAACCTGAACTGCGGCCGGGCCCCGGTCACGGCCCTGAACTGGTTTTTCGAGCACGAGCCCGAAGGCATCGTTCTGGAGGACGACTGCGTGCCGTCGCCCAGCTTTTTTTGGTTTTGTGCGGACTTGCTGAAGCGCTACCGCGACGACGCGCGGGTGATGCACGTCGGCGGCAACAACTACGGGTCCGAAGCTCAGAAGCCCGTGGCGCCCGGCGAGCCGTCGTACCATTTCTCGACCCAGCGCAACAGCTGGGGCTGGGCCACCTGGCGCCGGGCCTGGCAGCGCTACGACTACCGCCTCACCGGCTTCCGCGAAGCGGCGGCGGCCGGCGCGCTCGACCACGCCTTCAGCGGGCCGCTGGAGAAGCGCTACCGCCTGGGCAAGATGGCCGCCGTGCTGGCCCTGCCCCCGCCGCCCGACGTGTGGGACTACCAGTGGGAATACGCCATCGCCCGGCACCGCGGCCTCTGCGTGGTGCCCGCCGTGAACCTGGTGGGCAACATCGGCTTCGGCCACGAGGCGACCCACACCCACGACGGCCACGACGCGATGGGCGCCGTGCCCGCCCGCGACCTGCCGTTTCCGCTGCAGCACCCCGCCCGCGTGGCCCAGGACCGGCGGCGCGACAACCGCCGCTTCAACGAGTTTTTGCTGGGGCGGGTGGCGGCCCTGGTGCGCCGGGTGTTTGCGGGGCAAAAGCCCGTGGCCGCCGGCCTGCAAAGCCCCAGGCAGCGCCCGCGCACGCCCCAGCCCGCACCTCACCCGGCCAACGCTTTGCAACCATGAGGGCCCTGTTATCGGCCTACGCCTGCGACCCCAGCAAAGGCAGCGAGGAG
>DASVTG010000692.1:0-3242 GCA_036387695.1 Hymenobacter sp.
TCACTCACCCGGATTTGCACGTGCCCGTTCACCCGCTCGGTCGTCACGCCCACGGTGGGCTGGTAGCCGGGCTCGCCCGCTTGCTGGCGCTGGCGCACGGCGTAGAACGCGTTGCTGAACAGGTTGAGCAGCACCCGGCCCACGTCGGCGCCCACCATGTTCACTGGAGCAAGCTCGGGCGCGAAGTCCGTGCGCAGCGCGGCGTTGAAGCTCTTGTCGTTGGCGCGCAGGCCCTGGTAGGCCAGACGCAGGTACTCGTCGCAGAGGCGGTTCAGGTCCGTCGTAACCCGCTCGCCGGAACTCGTGCGCGAGTGCTCGAGCATGCCGCGTACGATGGCCGCCGCCCGCCGCCCGTGCTCGGTGATTTTACCCAAGTTTTGCCGCACGTCCACCGCCAGGGCCGCCACCTCTTCCGCGTCGCCGGCCGCTTGCGCTTCTTCCAGCTCGGCCATCAACTCGGCCGAGACTTCGGAGAAGTTATTGACGAAGTTGAGCGGGTTCTGAATCTCGTGGGCGATGCCCGCGGTGAGCTCGCCTAGGCTGGCCATTTTCTCCCGCTGAATCAACTGGGCCTGCGTGGTGCGCAAGTCGGTGAGGGAGCGCTGCAGCTCGCAGGTGCGCTGCGTCACCTGCTGCTCCAGGGTCTCGTTTTGGGCCGCCAGCAGGGCTTGCTTGTCCTGCTCCTGGGCCAGCGTTTGGGCCGAGAGGCGTTCGACTTCGCCCAGCTTCACTTGCAGCAGCTGACTGTCGAGGGCAAACTCACGGGCCAGAAACAGCGAGATGCCCAGCGCGGGCGGCAAGAAGCTGAGGGGAAAGGCAAAGAGGTTCAATACGAAGTACGACGCGGGCACCACGTCGAGCAACATGGCAGCAAAGAGAAGCAACGCCAGCAGGGCCGTCGCGAAACCCGCGCCGATTATCCAAGCCCCGCGCCGGCGCAGGCGCAGGGCCCGGGCGGTGAGGCGCAACTGCTCGAGCGTGAGCAGGCCGATGGCGACGACGCACGCGACGGGGCCCGCCGGTTGGGCGAAATACACGCCCGTGACGGACAGGAGGACGCCGCAGAGGACCCAGAGCGCGATGTAGCCCCGCCCCGTCCGAAAGCCGAACAGCAGGGTCAGCGCCCGCACGGCCCAAAGGCCGCTCAGGCACAAAAGCGCGTACCCACCCACAAAGTCGTAGAGCAAATACTGTCCCAAGCTGGCAAAGGGCAGGTGCGCTTGCCCAAACGTGCTCAACGCGCTCAGGGCCATGGTGCCGGCATAGCCGGCGAAGTAGAGGTTGGCGCGCTGGGCGGGGTTGAACACAAAGAAGGCCAGGTGCAGCAGCAGCAGCAGACCGGCCACGCACGCGGACCCGAAAAACAGCAACTCGACGTTCGCGCCCTCCGCTTGGTTTTGTCGGGCCGTTGCGGCCGTGGTCAGGCTAAGATAGAAATAGCCGGACTGGGCGAGTGCCTGAGCCAGCAGCGGCCGCCAGGGCGCAAACCGCACGGCCAGCACGACATCGGCGGCCCCGGCAACCTCCACGGGGGGCAGCGACAGAATGCCGCTGGGGCGCACGTTAGCCGGGTCGGCGGCCAACCGGCCGCTTCGCTGCACCAGCCGCCCGTTGAGGTACACCTCGTAGGCGCCCGTACGGCTGGCGGTACGCAGCAGCAGGTCGTGCTGGCGCAGGCTGTCGCCCAGGCGGAAGCGCAGCCGCAGCCAGCTGATGCCGGTTTGCCCAGCGCGCGGCAGCTCACGCCGGGGCCGGCTGGGGTTGAGAGTGTCCCAGGCGCTATCGTCGAAGTCGGGCCGGGCCCAGGCCGCGTCGTCGCCTGGGTGATAGCGCCAGCCCTGCGTCAGCATCAGGCCGCCTTCGGGCAGGCGGTTGATGTGCAACACGGTGGTATCGGCCGGCAAAGGCGCGGCAGTAGCAACCCCGGAAAGCAGCCACAGGGCCGCGAGCAGTAGTAAGTAGCGCATGGGCAGCAGGGGGCACCACGCAAAGAGCTCCTTCTCGCGGCTGGAATTAGTTATAGCTGAAATTGAATTTCCCCAGCAAGCTACAGCGAAACACGGTACCGTTTGGCTCTATATTGAGAAACATAGCTTGCCGCCGATGCGCTGCCTCCGCCAGTCCACCGGCGGTGCGGAGCAAAGGAGGCGCCGGCTGCTGCGGCTCGCTCTCAGGCGCTCGTCCCGAAGGAACGTCCGGCCCACATAGCGGTGTTTAGATTCAGTATCTTTGCACCCTACTGACTACATACCGAACACCCGATGCTTGATAAATTAGAAGCCATCAGCCAGCGCTACGAGAACGTAAACGAGGAACTGATGCAGCCCGACGTTATGTCGGACTTAAAACGCTACAAGGCCCTCAATAAAGAATACAAAGAGCTGGGCCGCATTGTGGCCGAGTACCGCAACTACCAGGGCGTGCTCAGCAACATCGAAAACGCCCGCCAAGTCATCTCCACCGAGAAAGACGAGGACTTCCGCCAGATGGCCAAGGACGAGCTCGACGAGCTGCTGCCCGAACAGGAGCGGCTCGAAGCCTCCATCAAAGACCTGCTGCTGCCCAAGGACCCGAACGATTCCAAAGACGTCATCATGGAAATCCGGGCCGGCGCGGGCGGCGACGAAGCGGCCCTGTTTGCCGGCGACCTGCAGCGCATGTACATGCGCTTCGCCGAAAAGCAGAACTGGAAAATGGAGCTCATCGACGCCATGGAAGGCACGGCGGGCGGCTACAAGGAAATCATCGTGGCCGTGCGCGGCGAGGACGTGTACGGCAAGCTCAAGTTTGAGAGCGGCGTGCACCGCGTGCAGCGCGTGCCGGCCACCGAAACCCAGGGCCGCATTCACACCAGCGTGGCCTCCATCGTGGTGATTCCCGAAGTGGAGGAGTTCGACATCGAGCTGAACATGGGTGACATCCGCAAGGACTATTTCTGCTCCAGCGGCCCCGGTGGTCAGTCGGTAAACACTACCTACTCGGCCGTGCGCCTCACCCACTTGCCTACCGGCCTTGTGGCCCAGTGCCAGGACCAGAAGTCGCAGCTCAAGAACTTCGACAAAGCCCTGGCCGTGCTCCGCTCCCGCGTGTACGACATGGAACTGGCCAAGAAGAACGAAGCCGACGGCCTAGTGCGCAAAAGCATGATTGGCGGCGGCGACCGTTCCGACAAAATCCGCACTTACAACTACCCGCAGGGCCGCGTGACCGACCACCGCATCGGCTACACGGTGTACAACCTG
>DASVTG010000693.1:0-1543 GCA_036387695.1 Hymenobacter sp.
CCACCCCGAAGCCACCTACCTGGTGCGCGTGAGCGGCCTAAGCATGAAGAACGCCGAGATCCACCCCGGCGACCTGCTGGCCGTCGACAAGCACCTGGAAGCCGACCACAACCACATCGTCGTTGCCGTCGTCGAAGGCGAGTGCACCGTCAAGCGCTTAGTGCGCCGCGGCAGCACCTGGTGGCTCCAGGCCGAGAACCCCGAGTACCCCGACTACGAAATCACCGACCCCGAAAATCTGCGCATCTGGGGCGTCGTCACCCACGTCGTGCACGAGCTCATCCCCGGCAAGCTCTCCGCCCTGCTCCGCAGCCGCGATTAAACAACTCAGTAAGGGCGTGTCATGCTGAGCTTGTCGAAGCATCTCTACCGCTTCGCCTGCGCATCAAACTCTTCCTCTCACCACCATGTTCGGACTAATCGACGGCAACAACTTCTACGTGTCCTGCGAGCGGGTTTTCCAACCCCGCCTCGACGGCTGCCCCGTCGTGGTCCTGAGCAACAACGACGGCAACGTCGTGAGCCGCTCCCCCGAGGCCAAGCAGCTCGGCATTCCCATGGGCGCCCCTTTCTTCCAGGTGCGCGACCTGTTACGCCGCCACCAGGGCCACGCCCTCAGCTCCAACTACCCGCTCTACGGCGACATGAGCCGCCGCGTCATGGCCCGCCTGGCGGCCCATGTGCCCGCGGTGGAAGTGTACAGTATTGATGAGGCCTTTCTCGACCTGCACGGCCTCACGACCTACTGCGGTACCCTCGACGCCCGCGTCCAGGCCATCCGCCGCGACGTGCTGGCCTGCACCAGCATTCCTACCTGCGTGGGCATAGCCCCCACTAAAACACTGGCGAAAGCAGCCAACCGCCTGGCCAAGAAACACCCCGAGCTTGGCGGCATCCTGCGCCTCGATACGGCCAGCCGCCGCGAACGGGCCCTCCGTGCCCTGCCCGTCGCCGACGTTTGGGGCATCGGGCACCAGTATGCCGGCAAGCTCGCCACGCACGGCATCCGCACGGCCTGGGAACTGAGCCAGGTTTCCGAAGCCTGGGCCCGCAAGCACCTCGGCGGGGTGGTCGGCTGGCGGCTGGTGCAGGAGTTGCTGGGCCAGCCCTACCACGGCCTGTTGCCTTCCGAAGCCGGTACCCTCGCCCGGCAAAGCATCAGCTGCTCCCGTTCCTTCGGTCAGCGCCTGGCCACCTTCGACGACCTGTGGGGCGCCGTCACTACCTACCTCAGTCGCGCCGCCGAGAAGCTACGCGCCCAGGGCGACCAGGCCCACATCCTCACCGTGTACATCAGCCAGGACCGCTACGATACGCGCCTGCCCCCGCCCTACACCCGCTCCACCACGCTCACCCTGCCCAGCGGCCCCACCAGCAACACCCTGCAACTGCTGGCCTACGCCCGCCGCCTGTTGGAAAAGCTCTATGAGCCCGGCCGCCTCTACGTGAAAGCCGGCGTGGTCCTCGATGGCCTGGAGCCTCCCGGCCGCGGTCAGCAACTCGACCTGTTTGCCTCCGCTGCGGAAATCATCAAAGCCCCTGT
>DASVTG010000694.1:0-4601 GCA_036387695.1 Hymenobacter sp.
TCCAATCGTCAAAGTGGGCAATCCCAACCCTGATTTTACGGGTGGCGTCAACACCACGCTCAATTTCAAGGGCTTTGACCTATCTGCTTTAGGGCAGTTTACCTATGGCAACGATATCTACAACGTTGCCGGGGTATACCAGTCGGCCAACGCTGATTTTTTTGACAACCAAACCACCGACCAACTCGACCGTTGGCAGCAAGAAGGTGACCAAACCGACGTGCCCCAGGCCCGCTTCGGTGAGAGCAACGGCACCAACACGTCCTCGCGCTGGGTTCAGGATGGCTCGTTCTTCCGAATTAAGAACGTAACGCTGGGCTACAACCTGCCGGGTGACCTCGTGAAACGTGGCAAACTGCAAACGGTCCGCGTCTACTTAACGGCCCAAAACCTGGCCACCTTTACCAGCTACACCGGCTACGACCCCGAGGTAAATACCCTCGACTTGGGCGCGGCTAATTTTTTGCTGGGCCACGATTTCTACACCCCGCCGCTGGCCAAAACCTTCCTGCTGGGCGTGAATATTGGCTTTTAATTCTTTGACTCTCGAATCGATATGAATAATAAATTTAAATGGCCAGTATACGTGCTGGCACTGGGCCTGAGCCTCTCAGGCTGCAAAAACGCCTTGGACATTGAGCCGCAGCAGAGCATTGATGCTGCTGCGGGGTATAACACCTCCCAGAAGGTGGCCGCCGCTGTGGTTGGCACCTACGCCCGGCTCGTTGACCCCCGCCTGTATGGCACCGACCTCATCTTGGTACCCGAGCTAATGGGTGGTAGTGGCTATATCGAATGGGGAGGCTCTTTCCAGAACTATCGCCAAATTCGCAACAACACGCAGATTTCCAACCTCTCCAACGCGCAGGGCATCTGGACACAGGCGTATGCTGCTATCAATCAGTGTAACCTGGTTTTGGCAAACCTCGCCGTGGTGACCGACGCCGGGCAGCGCAGTCAGTTCGAGGGCGAAGCCTTGTTCATCCGCGGCGCGATGTACTTCGAACTAGTGCGCCTTTTCGCCAATCAGTACCAGCCAGGAGGAGCCAATACGCAACCCGGCGTTCCCATCAACCTCATCGCCATTACGTCGGTTGAGCAGGCGGATATAAAACTGCCCCGGAGTACGGTTCAGCAGGTGTACGACCAGGTCATCAAAGACTTGCAGGACGCCATGGCCAAACTGCCTGCCCAAAACATCACGCGAGCTTCCAAGTATTCGGCCGAAGCCATGCTCGCCCGCGTGTACTTGCAGCAGGGCAACTACCCGGCCGCTCGCATTGCGGCCAATAATGTCATTACCAATAGCGGCGCTAGCTTGCAAGGCTCCGTGGCCGCCGTTTTTGCCAACCGCAACAGCAGCGAAAGCCTGTTTGAGATTCAGCAGAACGACCAAAACAACGCAGGTACTGCCAATGACGGCTTGGCTACCTACTTTGCCGGTTATAGCCCCAACGGCGACCAAGGAATTCTTTATGGCCGCGGCGATGTGGAAATTTCAGGCGATTTTGCCGACCTCTATGAGCCCACCGATGTTCGCGGCACGGATAGTTTGGCGGCCCTTACCACACAAAAGCTCATCTATTTGAGCGATGGCAACAACAAGACAGAACAGCTTCGCACGCTGAAATGGCGCACTTACGGTCAGAATATCCCAATCATTCGTTTGGCTGAAATGTACCTAATCCGCGCCGAGGCCGATGTACGCGCCAACAACCCAGGACAAGCTCTACTGGACATCAACGCCATCCGGACCCGTTCGCGCGCAACGCCGCTGACGACGGTCACGCTTGCCGATGTGTTGCTAGAGCGGAAGCTGGAACTTGCTTTTGAGGGCTTCCGCATCCATGACCAGAAGCGTAATAATGAGGTTGTTATCGCCGCGGTACCACCGTCAGCAGATGACCCTGCTGGCTCGCCGGAAGTGCGCGCCAGTGACCCGCGCTTTGTGCTGCCCATTCCGCAGCGCGAAATTAACAACAACCCGAATTTGACTCAAAACGAGTTCTATTTGTAGAGCCTGTTGAACTGTTTAGGTAAAAAAAGGCCCGCAACAACAGTTGCGGGCCTTATTTTGTGGAATTTGGGTGCGTTACTTATCGCCCAGCAACAACTGTGGCACTTGGCCGCGTCCGCCGCTCATGATGATGACCTTGGCGTTGGGCGAAGTGGCGATGGCTTGGTTGGCCTTGATGGTTTCGTATTGCAGCAGCTTGTCGCTGAGCTCGGTGTTCACGATGCGCTGGTAGTCGGCAATGCCCTGGGCTTCTACGCGCTTGCGGTCGGCCTCTTGGCGTTCTTTCTGCACCACAAACTGCATTTTCTGCGCCTCCTGCTCGGCCGAAATCTTGCTTTCGATGCTGGCCTTCACCGACTGCGGCAGCTGGATGTTGCGGATGAGCAGCTGGTCGAGCTGCAAGCCGCTGCTGCGGAAGTCCTTCTCGATGGAGTTGAGAATGCGGGTTTGGAACTCCTCCCGGCGGGTCGAATACAAGGCCACGGCGTCGTAGTACACGGCGTTGTCGCGAATGCGGGTGCGCGAGATGGCGCGCACGATTTTGTCCTGGTAATCCTCGCCGATGGTGGAAAGAATGCGCGGCGCCTGGGCCGGCACTACGTGGTAGAGCACCGTGAGGTCGATTACCACCTCCAGGCCGTCGGCCGACAGCACGCGAATGGCATCGTCGCCGGCCTGCGCGCCTTCGGTGTGTACCGCCGACATGGTGTAGTTCTGCGTGCGGGTGTCGAAGCGGGTGATGTCAACCAAGGGGTTCACCACGCTCAGGCCGGGTTGGAGAACCCTGCTTTGCACCTGACCGAACAACGTTTGCACGCCCACTTGGCCCACGCCAATCTGCACCACCGTGCTCAGGGCCAGGCCAAGCAGCACAAACGCGGCGCCCAGAAACATCAGGCCGCCGCGCATCTGCTCCAGGCGCTCGGAGAACCGTGAGGCGTTCAGGCCCACTACCAATAAAATAAAACCTAAAATGCTAAGAGTCATCGAAATGAAGATTAAAAACGAAGGATTGAGAATTGTAAGCCGAGAGGCAGTAACCATGGGTTTCAAGCCTCATCTCACTGCCAATAACTCAACACTTATTCGTCCTCATCGGTGCCAAAATCAATGGTGCGTGCCAAGTCTACGGCTTCCTGCGCCACCGCTTCGAGCAACTCGGGCGCGTCGGCGTCCAGGGTGCGGCCGAACAGGTTCAGCAGTTCTTCGCCTTGCTCGTTCACGTAGAGGTTTTCGTAGAGCCGGTCAAACAAGCGGGCTTCGCGGCCCACAATGCGGTCGATGTCTTCCGGCGAACGGGCCTCGCTCAGGGCGCGGTGGAGCACGTCCAGCACCTGGCGGCTGGCGTCGTGGTCGCCGAGCTCCGATACTAACTTGAGCAGGCTCATGGCCAAGCCCAGGCGTACCTGCTCGAAGCGGAAAGGACGGGCCGCGGGCGAAGCGGTGCGCAGCTGCTCATGCGCCTGCAACGCTGCGGGCGTGAGGTAATACTTCGCGTCGTTGGGGGCCGTGAAGGCCAAGTGGAGAAGCTGTTCGTAGGGCGACATAAGAAAGTGGCGCGCCTGGGGAAACCAGGCCTGAGGAGGTGCGTAAGCAGAAAGCCGCAAGGTACGTTCAGAAGGCAGCCACGTCCTTCATCGTCCGTGCTGCTCATCCATTACACCTAACGCTTTTACACTGATGACTCACAAGACCAAATGGCTGGTATTCGCCCCCGTAGGCCTCTTAGCAATTGGCGCCGGTGCCTGCATGGTGCAGTGGGCCGGCAGCCTCATGAACAAGGGCGTGCCCGCCAAGCAATGGGTGCCGGCTGGCACCGCCGCTCTGGTGGTATTAAATGCCGGCATGAGCCTTTTCGGCAACGGCGTGGCCGAGAGCGTGCTCTACCAGCTGCGTGAAAAGCCCGCGCAACCGTAATCCGGTAAGCTAATTCCTGGCACAAAACAAAAGCCCCGGCGTTGCGGCCGGGGCTTCAGGAAAACAAGCTGGGTGGCCGCTAACAAGCGGGCCACCTCTTGAGACTATTCGGTTTTGTCTTCCAGCTTTTTCGTGCCGGCTTTTACCGTGCTGCTGGTTTTTTGGGCGCCGCCTTTCACCACGCTAGTGGTTTTCTTGGCACCTTTTTTCACCACGGTGCTGGTTTTTTTAGCACCGCTCTTCACGGCGGTGCCAGCCTTGCGGGCCACGTTGCCGGCGGCATCTTTGGTATTGTCCAAAGCTGCACCTACGTTGGTTTTGCCGGTTTTAGTGGTCACTTTGGTCGTACCGTTGTCGCGCACTTCCACTTCGGTCTTGGGAGTAGCCGGCGTTACGTCTTGGGCGTTGGCAGCGGTGGTGGCAAGAGCCAAGCCAGCGAGCAACATCAGGGTCTTTTTCATGGGATGGTTGTTTTAAAGGGAAAGTTGGGAGTTGTACGCAGCCCCGAACCAGATGTTTTCGGGTTTAATGAGCCGCGCGGCTATCCTTATCCCATTACCGTGCCAGGCAGCAGCAACGAGCTGTCGCCGTAGCTCAGGAACCGGTAGCCGTGGGCCAATGCATGGTCGTAGACCGTCCGCCAGTCTGGCCCCAGCAGCGCGGCTAC
>DASVTG010000695.1:0-7411 GCA_036387695.1 Hymenobacter sp.
GACGCCCTGGGCGTCCGACCGGTTGGTAGTAGGGCGCTGCCTACCGGATGGGGCGGGCAACCACCGGCCGGACGCCCAGGGCGTCGGACCGGCAGGCGTACCCCGACGCCGGAACCGCGCTAGCTTCCCGCTGCGGTCCCGGAAAGGCCAAGTGTGGCTTCTCTGCCAACCGTTTGCGAAGCGAAATGCCGGCGAGTCACGTAAGCAGAAAAGCCATTCATTTTCACCAAAGATTGGCTTTCTTTTTTGTCCCTAATGCTCCATAAATACTTCCGCTATTTCCTGGGTTTGCTGGCCGCGCTGCCGCTGACGGGCACCGCCCAAACCGAATCTGCGGCGCCAACCGCCCCGGCGAAACCCGCTGCCACGCCCGCCGCTACAGCAGCGCCCGCCAAGCCAGCCTCGCCCCGACAGCTGTTTCCGGGCTTGTTTGAAGCGGTGCAGCTGGGCAAGGTTTTCGCCGACAACAAGACCTTCGTGGACGCCGCGCCCCGACAGACGCCAGCCGTTATCCTGGCCGCGTGGCGCCGCGAGAAAAGCCAGCCCGGCTTTCAGCTCAAGGCTTTTGTGAACACACACTTTGAGCTGCCGGCCGACGGCGGCGTGCCGTTTCGCAGCAACGTACAAGCCGGCTTGGCGCACCACCTCGACACGCTCTGGACAGTGCTGGCCCGCCCCGCCGCCCCGCCCGTTGACCCCGCCGACACCTTAGCTGCTTTTCGCTCGCTGCTGCCTTTGCCCAAGCCGTACCTGGTGCCGGGCGGCCGTTTCCGCGAGGTGTATTATTGGGATTCGTACTTCACCATGCTGGGCCTGGCCGAAGCCGGCAAAGGCCAACTGCTGAAAGACATTGCCGACAACTTCGCCTTCCTCATAAGCCGCTATGGGTTCATTCCGAACGGCAACCGCACCTACTACCTCACCCGCTCGCAGCCCCCGTTTTTTGCCAGCATGGTGACGCTGCTGGCCCAGGACCGCGGCAACGGCGAGCTGCTGCGCTACCGCGCCGTGCTCGAAGCCGAGTACCGGTACTGGATGCGGGGCGCCGAAGCCCTGGCGCCTGGCACGGCCGGGCGCCGGGCCGTGCGCCTGCCCAACGGCGCCGTGCTCAACCGCTACTGGGACGACAGCGACCAGCCCCGGGAAGAGTCTTACGCCCAGGATGTGGCCGCGGCCAAGCTCAGCAAGCAGCCGCCGGCCCAGTTCTACCGCAACGTGCGCGCCGCTGCGGCCTCCGGCTGGGATTTCAGCAGCCGCTGGTTTAAACCGGTGGGCGGGCTGGGCACCATCCAAACCACGGACCTCGTGCCGGTGGACCTCAACTGCCTGCTCTACAATTTGGAAGTGACCATTGCTGAAGCCAGCCGCGTGGCGGGCCTGCCAGCTCAGGCGCGGCTGTTCACCACCAGGGCCGCCCAGCGCAAGGCCGCCCTGCTGGCCCTGAGTTGGGACACCAAGGCCGGCTGGTTTCAGGACTACAACTGGCGGCTGCGCCAGCGCTCCACGGTGCGCACGCTGGCGGGGGTGTTTCCACTGGCTTTTGGGCTGGCCTCTTCGGCGCAAGCCACGCGGGTGGGCGCCGTGTTGAAAAGCAACTTCCTCAAGCCCGGCGGGCTGGTGAGCAGCCTCACCGAAACCAAGCAGCAGTGGGACGCGCCCAACGGCTGGGCGCCCCTGCAATACCTGGCCATCGAGGGCCTCACGCGTTACAAGCAGCGCCCGCTGGCCGACACCATTGCCCGCCGCTGGACGGGCCTCAACCAGCGGGTGTTTGCCCAAACCGGCCAGCTGCTGGAGAAATACGACGTGGTGCACCTGAACCGGCGGGCCGGGGGCGGCGAATACCCGCTCCAGGATGGTTTTGGGTGGACCAACGGGGTGCTGCTACGCCTGATGAGCCGCCGCGTGGACTAGAGCAAGACCACAGAACAGTTGTGGTTCAGGGCTAACTAGTTGGGACGAAATGAGTGAAATAAATATTTCGCTCAGCAGCCTTTTCGCGGGCTACCTTGTCTGACCAGGCAGCGCCCGGCCGCGCTGACTGTCCTTCTTTCCTCGGAGCTGACCTTCATTGCCGCCTTCAGAGATGGCTGTGGCCGGTTCGTTCCGCTTGGAGCTATTTGACGCGCTGGGCCTGCGCCCGCTTTGAGAATGCGCCCAGAAGCAGGGCCATGAGGAGAAGCTTGTTCATGCCTTCAACATGCACTCCCTGGCTTGGCCCGCAGGCAGCTTTCGTGGCGTTGGCACTTTGTGCTGCAACGAGCCTCTCGCGACGCTTTTGCGCAGCTGCCAATTCATCTATAATCTCGTGTTGCTGATAGATGGAATGCGGGCTTTAGTCGGGCCGTGGGGCAGCTGCCCGTGAAGCAGCGGCGGGGCACCAATTACTTTGGCACGGTTTTGTAATATATCCTTTCATCGGCCAATAAGCCGGGCATTTGGCCCAGCACCCAGGCCGGCTTCTTTCACTCCTTCCTTCTTTTTGGTCATGAAAATTTCGCGCCTTTCGGGCGGCCTGGCCGCGGCTTGCCTATTAATTTCTGCGGTTACCAGCTCTGCCTCGGCCCAACAAGTGTATCGCGACGCCTACGGCAACCCCAAAGCGGCCCCCTCGACTCGCCCCATGGGCAGCAGCGCCCGCAAAGCCCCCAGCTACTCGCGCCAGCCCGCCAATTCCGTTCCGGCCAGCGGCGCTAGCTCCGGCGTCCGTTTCGGCTTCCGCGGCGGCCTGAACTTGGCCGACGTGCAAGGCGACGCCGTGAAAACCTTCACCAACCTGGCCGGCTACGCCCCCGACGGCGCCATTACCCGCGAAATGCGCCCTGGTTTCTACGCTGGCGTATACGCCACGCTGCCGTTGGGCACCAGCTTCGCCATCGAGCCCGGCGTGTCGTACTCCGAAAAAGGCACCGTGCTGAAAGGTACCCTGCCCTTCCCCGCCCTCGATTTCCTGAACGCCAACGTGACGGGCACCGCCCGCCTGGCCTACGTGGACGTGCCGGTGCTGGCCAAAGTATTCGTGACGCCCGGCCTCTACTTCTACGCCGGTCCGCAGGCCTCGTTCCTCGTCAGCGGCAAGGCCCGCGTAGAAGCCGGCGCCCTCGGTTTCTCGGCCTACAAGCAGGATTTCGACATCTCGAACCAAATCCGCAAGGTGGACTTTGCCGCCGTGGGTGGCCTGGGCTACCAGTTTGAAAACGGCCTGGGCCTGAGCGCCGGCTACGACTACGGCCTCAACTCCCTGGACACCGGCGGCCGCTTCGACGCCCAAAACCGGGTCATTAAAGTGGGCGCCAACTTCTCCTTCTAAGCGGACTAACCGCCATTACTATCCGCGTGTTTGGGTTCAGTTATTTCCGGGTGAGTATCCGAAATATGTTATAACAAAGGCCTCACCGCTGCAACGGTGGGGCCTTTTTGGTTGGTGGCATTGCGCGATGAGCCTTGAGCACCCGGTTTAATCCTTTTTTAATGAGTGGGTTACGCGGGCGCACGATTCAGTTGCTATACATTTGACTTTACTTTTTCTAACTCAACAAAAATTCCCATCATGACGAACCGTTTTCTTGGCCTTGTGCTGCTCATCGGCCTCCTGTTTGCCACCTTTTTGGCCCAAGCCGCTCCCAATCCCGACGCAGTAGTGGGCGTGTGGAAAAATGGCGAGGGCACCGGCATGATACAAATCTTCAAAAAAGGCGACAAGTACTACGGCCGCTTGGTGTGGTTGAAAGTGCCCAACAACCCCGACGGCACGCCCCGCACCGACGTGAACAACCCGGACGAGGCCAAGCGCAAGATGCCGCTCAAGGGCCTGGAAAACATGCGCGACTTCACGGCGGCCGGCGACAACAAGTGGGAGGGCGGCAAAATCTACGACCCCAAAAACGGCAGCGACTACAGCTGCGAGATGACTTTGGTGGACGCCAACACCCTGGAAGTCCGGGGCTTTATCGGCGTCTCGCTCTTCGGGCGCACCGACGTGTGGAAGCGTCAGGTGAAAAAATAGCCGCTGGTCTTCGCTGATTCTCCCGAGCTACTGCTGCCTGACGGGCAGTGGCTCGGGAAAACTTATTTTGGTTGCTTCTCCATTTCCCTTGCTGCATGAAATACCGCTACTTCACGCTCGCGGCCTGCCTGCTGGCCACGGCGCCGGCCGCCGCCCAGGTCCCTGACACGGCCCGCACCGCGGCCCCGGCCGCCGACGACAACTTTGAAGGCTTTGGCGACGCCAGCGACGGCGCCACCAGCTACAACACCCAGAAAGTGCTCTACCTCACCCCCACCAAGCTAATTTCGGTGGGCTACGAAGCGCAGCTGCCGTTTGACCTCAAGACGGTTGGCCCGCAGCCGGCGGGCACGGCCGGGGCCGAAACCCGCATCGACGCGGCCCGCGGCATCCGGCTGGCGTTCAACGCACCGGTCATCTCGCGCAATGATTTCATCTACAACATCGGCCTCACGTACTGGAACACGGGCCTGGACGTGGCCAACCCGGAACGGTCGCCGTACTTCCAGCTCCTCAACAAGGGCCTGCGCACCACGGGCCTGAACACCACCATCTTCAACCCCTTCGACAGCAAGCGGTTTTTCCTGCTTCAGCTCAACCTCGACGCCAACGGCAACTACCGCAATTTCGGCGACTTGCGGGCGGAGCATTTCACGTTCAGCGGCACGGGCATCTACGGGTGGAAGCCCAACGACAACCTGCAGTGGGGCCTGGGCCTGAGCCGCACCTACCGCGCCGGGCAGCTGCTCTACATCCCGGTGCTGCTCTACAACCGCACGTTTTCGCCGCAATGGGGCTGTGAAGTCATTTTTCCGGCCCGTGCCGAGCTGCGCCGCAACTTCGGCACCAAGGCCCTGCTCAAGCTCGGCTACGAGCTGGAAGGCAACACCTACTACCTGGGCAACATTGGCGCCGACGAGGTGTACCTGCGCCGCGGCGAGCTCAAGCCCCGCATCACCTACGAGCGGCAATTGTCGGGCTTCGTGTGGGTGTCGGCCCAGGCCGGGCTGCGCTACAACTACCGCAACGACGCTTTCCGCGACCAAAACGTGACCGGCGAACGCGAAAGCGCGCTGGGCTCGGAACCGTCGCTTTATCAGAATACGCTCACCAACCCGCTGTTTTTCAACCTCAGCCTGAACCTGGTGAGCCCGTAGACGACTGCATCAAAGCAATACACACCGCTTTGATTGACACCAAAAAGGCCCCACCGTTGAAGCAGTGGGGCCTTTTTGGGGTAGCGCACAAAAGCGCAGCGCAGCAGCTCGCTTGGGGTAGTAGTTCAACCAGGAGAATTGATTGGTGGCAGCACGCGAGATGCTGCGCTGCGCGCGGCATGACCGTTGTGCTTTGCAGCCTAGCGCTTGCCCACGACGCTGCTGCCGCTCAGGCCCTCGGCCAGCCGCACGAGGCGCACCAGCTCGGCGCGGTAGCCGTCGGCGTCGGTGCCGCGGGCGCCGTCGGCGAGCTTCTCGGTGGCGGCCCAGGTGGCGGTGCCGCGCTGCTCGCTCTGGCGGAGCAGCATGCCAAACTGCGCCACGGCCGCCGCGAAGCGGAAATCCGGCGAGGCTTTCTCAATGGTGCCGGGGGCGCCGGTGAGGGCTTGGGCCAGCAGCTTGCTGGTGCTGCCCTGCGGCTCTTGGTAGCGGAGCTTCACCGTTAGCACCTCGTTTTGAGCGTTGGCGCCACTTGCCGCCGGGGTTGCGCTGCTTTGGTATTTGAGGCCGTCGATGAGCGGTTGGGCGGAGCCCACGGGCACGATTTCGTAGAGGGCCGTGACGGTGTGGCCCGCGCCGAGCTCGCCGGCGTCTTTGCGGTCGTTGTTGAAATCTTCGGCTTCCAGCAGGCGGTTCTCGTAGCCCACCAAGCGGTAGTTGGCCACGCGAGCGGGGTTGAACTCGATTTGCAGCTTCACGTCCTTGGCCACGGTGAAGAGCGTGCCGCCAAACTGCGCCACCAGCACCCGGGCGGCCTCATCCAGGTTGTCGAGGTAGGCGTAGTTGCCGTTGCCCTTGTCGGCCAGGGTTTCCATGCGGGAATCGCGCAGGTTGCCGCGCCCGCAGCCCAGCACGGTAAGAAACACGCCGCTTTCGCGCTGGTCCACAATGAGCTGTTCCATGGCCGCGTCGGAACTTTCGCCCACGTTAAAGTCGCCGTCGCTGGCCAGAATCACGCGGTTGTTGCCCTCTTTGTTGAAGTATTGCCGGGCCGTGGAATAAGCCAGGCGCAGGCCCGCCCCGCCGGCCGTGGAGCCCCCCGCCTGCAAGCGGTCGATGGCGTCGAGGATGACCTGGGGCTGCGAACCGGGCGTGGGCGGCAGCACCAGGCCCGCGGCGCCGGCGTACACCACCATGGCCACCCAGTCTTGGGGCCGCAGCTGTTTCACCAGCAGCTTCAGGCCCGCTTGCACCAGGGGCAGCTTATCGGACTCATTCATCGAGCCCGACACGTCCACGAGAAACACCAGGTTGGCCGGCGGCAGCTTGGCCGTTTCCACCTTTTTAGCTTGAATGCCGATGCGGGCCAGTTGGTGGGCGGGGTTCCAGGGGCACACGGCCAGCTCGGTGCTGACGCGCACGGGGTCAGGCGAAGCGGCGGGCGGGGCGGCGTAGCTGTAGCGGAAGTAGTTCAGCATTTCTTCCACCCGCACGGCGTCGCGCGGGGGCAACTGGCCTTCGTTGAGAAAGCGGCGCACGTTGGTGTAGCTGGCGTTGTCTACGTCGAGCGAGAAGGTGCTGAGCGGGGCGTTCTTCACCGTGAAAAAGGCATTTTCCTTTACGTGGGCGTAGGTGTCGCCGGCGCCCGCTTCGTCGCGGCCGGGCAGCACCACGGAGGGCCTCGGCGCACTCCAACCTTCGGACAGCACTTGCTGGTCGGCCGCGACATACCGCGCATTTCGCTTGGCTTTGCGCGGGCTCGCTGCTCCTCTTACCTGTACACCGGCCACTTTGCCTTGCAGCTGCGTCGCAGCAGAATAATTCACCTCCCTTTTTTGCTGCACGGCCTCACCCGTTACCACCACTTCGTTCAGTTGCCGGTTGTCGGCTTTCAGGGCCACGTTGAGGGTGTGCAGTTTGCCCACGGCTCGCTCCTCGGGCATATAGCCGATGACGTTGAACAGCAACACAGCCTTGGCAGCGTTGGGCACCATGAGGGAGTAGCGGCCCTGCGCATCGGTGCTGGTGCCCAAGTTGGTGCCTTTGATGAGGACGGTGGCGCCAGGCAAGGGCTGGCTGCTGGCCTGGTTCCGCACAATGCCGGACACAACCCAATTTTTGGTGGTATTGACCGACACCGGCTTGCCGGATTTGGCGGTGGCGGGGATTGATTGGGCCACGGCGGGCGCAGGGCCCAACAACACGGCGAGGAAAGGCAGCAACAACAGGTTTCGCATGGCAGCAGGGG
>DASVTG010000696.1:0-4132 GCA_036387695.1 Hymenobacter sp.
GCCGCAATTGCGCTTGGCCGCCCACACCCTGGCCAAGGGCTTTTACGAGCCGCTGGGCATGGGGCTCACGGGTTTGCTCTTCTTTGTTTTTGGGTACGTGGGCCTGCTTGGGAGTTGGGCTCCTTTCCTCTGGATGGGCGCGCTGCTGCTGGTGGCGCTCTGGTTTTTGCGCCGAACCTACACCAGCTACCTGGCCGAATTGAAAGAAGGCTTGGGGCAGCGCTTCACCGAAACCGCCGAGCTGGCGCTGCCCGATGAGGCCCTGCAAGTGGTGCTGGCCCACCTGCAAAGCCCGCGCGCGACCGAGGTGCTAAACGCCGTGGCCTGGCTGCGCCAGCGCGAGCCGGACACGCTGGCGCAGCACGTTCCTACCTTGCTCGAACACCCGGCTGAACAGGTCCGCTTCGCGCTCCTTGCCACGCCCGAAGTGCGCCCCTTGCCCCTGGAAGCGCTGCAAGCCCTGGCCCTGCGCGACCCTGCGCCTGCCGTGCGCGAAGCCGCCGCCCAGCAGCTGGCCACCGCGGCCCCGGGCGCGCCCGCCGTAGCAACGCTGCTGAACGGAGCCGACCTGCCGGCCCGCCAAGGTGCCATCCGCGGCGCTTTAACGCTTGATTCTGAGCATGGCCAGGCCCAGGCCAGCCTGCAACAGCTGCTCACCGATGAGCAGCCAGCGGCTAGCCGCGTTGCGTTGGCGTTGCTGGCATTCCTGCCGCTCGAAGCACAAAAGCGGTTGATTGACCGCAGCCTGGCTCCCCCCGACGTGGGACTGGCCCGCCCCGCCCTCACGGCCCTCGGCACGGTGGGCCACACCCAGCTGGCCCATTACCTCCTGGAAGCCCTCACCATCAAGCAGCGCTGGCAACTGGCCGCCGACAGCTTGGTGGCGCTGGGGCCGGCCGTGGTGCCGCTCCTGCGCGACGCCCTCGTGCATGCCCACAGCAACGTGCTGGTGCACCGTTTGGCTTCGGTGCTCGAACGCCTCGGGAGTGCGGCCAGCCGGGCCGCACTCGTGGGGTTGGCGCAGCACTCCGACTTGTTTCACCGCCTGGTGGCCCTGCGCGCGCTGCGCCGCTTCCCCGCCGAACCAGCGGAGGCGCCCGTATTTGAGCGGCTTTTGCAGGAGGAGTTTGCCTTGGCGGCGGCCTTGTTGCGCGGCTTGGCTGCCGACCGGCGCCCCGCCCTGCACGCCGCCGTCAACTACGAGCTGGACCTGCTGCACCAGCGCATATTCGGCCTGTTAGCGCAACTATACGACGCCGACTTGGTGGCTACCGCGCAGCGCAACGTGGCGCACACCGCCCGCGAGCGCCAAGCCAATGCCCTCGAAATCCTGGACAACCTCATTCCCAGGCCCATCTACCAAGGGCTGCAAGCGCTGCTCGACGACGCTCCGGTGGCCGAGAAGGCCCAGTTATTTGCCACGCTCACCGCGCCCGGCACTTCTCGGGCCCATGCCGGTTCCAACGGTCATTCCGCCGCGCAGGCTGGCAATGGGGCAGCCGTCGTGGCCTTGCCCCTCACTGCTTCGGCACCCACCGAAACGCTGCCGGCCTTGCTGCTGCGGCGGGGCCACACCGCCTTTACCACCTGGACGCTGAGCGTGGCGCTGCGCCATTGGCAACCCACGGCCGGCAGCTCGGCCGCCCTGCTGCGCCCGTACCTGCACTCCCCCACCGCCCTGCTGGCCGAAAGCGCGCAGCTGGCCGCCGAAGCCTGGGCTGCCCGCACCGGCCAGCCTTTCCCCGATTTTACTGCTTCAACCTCCGCCATGAGCCACCGTTCCGCCGTCGAAGAAGCCCGCGTGTCCGCCCTGGAGCGGGTGGTGGTGCTCAAAAGCACCGCTCTTTTTGCCCAAACCCCCGAGAACGTGCTGAGCAGCATCGTGCCCATCATGAAAGAGGTGACGTTTCAGGAAGGGCAGGAAATTTTTGCCAAAGGTGAAATCGGCACGTCGCTGTTCATTCTGCACGACGGGCAGGTGGGCATCTTCAACGGCAACCAGCAGCTGGCCACGTTTGGGCCCGGTGACTATTTCGGCGAGCTGGCCCTGCTCGATACCGAGCCCCGTTCCGCGTCCGCGGCGGCCCTGAGCCAGGTGCTGGCTTTCCGCATCGACCAGGAAGATTTCTACGACGTGATGGAAGAGCGCGCCGAGGTGCTCCGCAACATGCTGCGCATGCTGTGCCAGCGCATTCGCCAGCAAAACGAGAAGATGCGCGAGCTGGCGCCGTAAGTGGGTTAGCAATAGTTAAATGTCATGTAAACGTCATGCCTCGGCTGCGCTCGGTATGACACGTTCTTTCAAGACCAATTCCGCTACTCCACCACCTCGTAGATGCGGACGGGCTCGGCTTTGTTCTTCAGCTTCACTTCGCTCACGAACTGGCACCGAAAGGAGTCCTTTACTTTCAAATAAACGGCCTCGCTGATGACGATTTGGCCGGGCTTGCCAGCTGACTGCAGCCGCTGCGAAGTATTCACCACGTCGCCGATAACGGTGTAATCCAGGCGTTTGAGCGAGGCCGAGCCGATGTTGCCCGACACCACTTCGCCGGTGTTCACCCCGATGCTGACCTCGGGGCGGTACTCGAAACCGGGGGGCAGGGCGGCGCTGCTCTGCTGCAGCATGGAACGGGCGGAAAGGGCCGCGTCGATGGCCCGGTCCAGGTGGTGTTCGCCGCGGAAAACGGCCATCACGGCGTCGCCCATAAACTTGTCGACGTACCCGCCCTGGGCAATTACCTCCTTCACAATCAAGTCGAAGTAATTATTGAGCAGGCTCACCACGTCGGTGGGCGGGAGTTTTTCGGCCAGGGACGTGAAGCCGCAGATGTCCAGGAAAACCACGGTGGCTTCCACGGTTTCGCTGGCCAGCAGGCGGTTTTCAAAGTCGGGCCGGGTCATGAAGTTGAGCACGGTCTCGTCCACGTACATCTTCAGGATGTTGTTTTCCTGAATGGCGCGCAGGGTGTCGCGCAGCTGGCGCACCTGGTCGGCCGTTTTCTCAATGGTCACTTCCAGGTCGGTGAAGTCCACGGGTTTCACCACGAAGTCGAAGGCGCCGCGGTTCATGGCGGTGCGCAGGTTGCCAAGGTCGCCGTAGGCCGACACGATGACCGTTTTCATGGCCGGGTGCTGGGCGTGCGTGTGCGTGAGCAGCGTGAGGCCGTCCATCACCGGCATGTTGATGTCGGAGAGAATGACGGACGTGTCGGGGTTTTCCGTGATGCGTTGCAACGCTTCCTGCCCGTTGGTGGCGAACACAAATTCGTAGACGCTCTCCCGGATTTTACGCCGGAATTTCTGCTTGATGAGCATTTCGAGGTCGGTTTCGTCGTCGACCACCAGTATTTTTGTCTTCATAGAACAGCGGAGTTGCGAGCGTAAACCGAAGGGAGCCAACCGCGCGCCGGTTACGCACCCGCGGAGCCCGGCAGGAGGTTCTGCCTTTCGTTGTGTGACTGCCTACGGCAGCAAGTGCAGCAATTTATCCTTGAGCACGACAAAATCCACGGGTTTCGTCAAAAAATCATTCGCTCCCAAGCTCATGGCCTTCTGGTAACTCTCGTTGTCGCCGTAGGCGGTAATCATCATCATGGTGGTGGGTGGCATCTCAAACTCCTCTTTCACGTGGCCAAGCAGCTCCAAGCCGCTCATGCCGGGCATGTTGATGTCGGAGAGAATGATGAGGACTTCGGAGCGGTGCGCGCGCAGGTACTGCATGGCCTCTTCGCCCGAGAACGCAAAGCTGAAGCTGAGCTCGCCGCTGCGGATTTCGCGCCGAAAGCGCTGCTGAAACAAATCGCGCACGTCGGTTTCGTCGTCGACAACCAGGATTTTCATGAGAAAAAGTATAAGAAGCGGAGCAATGCCAAAGGTAGGTTAGCCTGGGGCTTAGGTGGGCAGCGTGACCACAAATTCGGTGCCCTTGCCTTCCTCGCTTTCCACGGCCAAGGTGCCGCGGTGGCCCGTGGTCACGATGTCGTGGCTCAGCGACAACCCCAGGCCCGTGCCCTGGCCCGCCGGCTTCGTGGTGAAGAAAGGTTGAAAAATCTTGGCTTTGACGTGTTCGGGCATGCCGATGCCGTTGTCGCGGACGCGAATTTGCACGCCACCGGCAGTGGCCTGGGTG
>DASVTG010000697.1:0-7101 GCA_036387695.1 Hymenobacter sp.
ACCCACATCGTCGCGCTGCAGCCCGCCCTGGGCCCAGTGGCGCCGACGCACTTGGTTGCCGTCGACGGCGGTACCGCGTACCTGGCCCTCATTCGCTCGATGACGGTTCCCGCCGACCGCTGGCGCCGGCTTCGCAACGAGCCTCTCAACGATGACAAAAGATTTGAGAGGCTGCCAAAAGATTCAGTGTTGTCCCAGAACTGACACCGAAACTGACACCCAGAGTAAGAAAAAAGGCCCTCACATTGCTGTGAGGGCCTTTTTAGTAGTCCGTAGGGGAATCGAACCCCTGTTGGTAGAATGAAAATCTACTGTCCTAACCCCTAGACGAACGGACCGTTTTTGTTTTGGTGGTGCAAAGATACGGCGGGCGGCTTTCCGTGCAAGTTTTGAAACAAAAAAAAGTGCCACACGGACGAAAGTGCATTGTTTTTCAGGCGCAAAGATTTTTGTTAACGGCCGGGGCGAAGGCAGTGGACAAAATACCAGAACTTATTGTTGGATATTCTGCGGAGTAATCCGTAAGGAAACCCAACGGCGAGGATGAAAGCCCCGGGAGTAGCGAACCCGAACAAGCCTGCTATCTTCGCCCCGCGTTTCAACCGGCTGCCAGCGTGGCGGCCAGTCATTCTTTTTTTCCTGTTTTGCTATGGCAAAAATTAAAGTCGCCATCAACGGCTTCGGCCGCATTGGCCGTCTCACTTTCAAATCGCTGCTGGGCCGCGACAACGTGGAAATCGTCGCCATCAACGACTTGACCGACAACAAGACGCTGGCGCACCTGCTGAAGTACGACTCCGTACACGGCCGCTTCGACGGCACCGTGACCTACGACGAGGAAAGCCTGACCGTGAACGGCCAGCGCATTCACGCCCTCGCCGAGCGCGACCCCAAGCTGCTGCCCTGGGGCACGATGGGCGTCGACGTGGTGCTTGAATCCACCGGCCGCTTCGTGGACGAAGCCGGCGCGGGCCAGCACCTGACCGCGGGTTGCAAGAAAGTCGTGATTTCGGCTCCGGCCACCGGCAACATCCCTACCGTGGTACTGGGTGTGAACGAGGACATCCTCACCGGCGAAGAAACCATCCTCAGCAACGCCAGCTGCACCACCAACTGCCTGGCCCCCATGGCCAAGGTGCTGGACGACGCGTTCGGCATTGAGAAGGGCTACATCACCACGGTGCACGCCTACACGTCCGACCAAAACCTGCAGGACGCGCCCCACAAAGACCTGCGCCGCGCCCGCGCCGCCGCCTACAGCATCATCCCCACCAGCACCGGCGCCGCCAAAGCCGTGGGCCTGGTGCTGCCCAAGCTGAAAGGCAAGCTCGACGGCCTGGCCATGCGCGTGCCCGTGCCGGATGGCTCGATGACCGACCTGACCGTTATTCTGAAGCGCGAGGTGACCAAGGAGGAAATCAACGCCGCCCTGAAAGCCGCCGCTGATGGCCCCCTGAAAGGCATCATCGAATACGCCACCGACCCGCTGGTGAGCATCGACATCGTGGGCAACCCCCACAGCTGCGTTTTCGACTCAGAACTGACGTCGGCCAACGGCACGCTAGCCAAGGTAATTGGCTGGTACGACAACGAATTCGGCTACTCGACCCGCACGGCTGACCTGATTCAGAAGCTCGGCGAGCAGATGAACGGGTAATTTTTCGATGTGAAAATATGCCAAATGTGAAAATGTGCGCGACGGCGTATTTTCGGCAAACAACAAAAAAGCCTGCCTCTTGGCAGGCTTTTTTGTTTTATATCCGTAGCCCAAACAGGTTCTATAGTTTCTTTATTTTACCCATTCCTCACAGCCAAAAAATTGCCCAAAACCTGTTTTATTCTTAATCCCAAAGCCGGGCCCAGCCGCCGCCACGACATGCCCGCGCTCATTGCCCGGCACTTCGGGGCTTTGGAGGCTGAGTACGAAATCCGACCAACCGAATACGCGGGGCACGCCGTGGAACTGGCCCGCCAGGCCGCGGCCGATGGCTTCCAGGTGGTGGCCGCCGTGGGCGGCGACGGCACCGTGAACGAGGTAGGCCGCGGCCTTTTGGGTACCAACGTGGCCCTCGGCATTGTGCCGCAGGGCTCGGGCAACGGCTTGGCGCGGCACCTCAAAGTGCCGCTGGCTTTGCCGGCGGCCCTGCGCCGGCTGGCCACTCCCGATTTCAGCCGCATGGACGTGGGCGTGATGAACGGCCACCCGTTCTTCTGCACGGCGGGGCTGGGGTTTGATGCGCACGTCAGTCAGCACTTCGCCCAAGCCGGCTCCCGCGGCTTGAGCACCTATTTGCGGGTGACGTTGCGCGAGTACCGCCGCTACCAGCCCGTGCCGGTGCGCGTGGATTTGGATGGACGAATCGAGGAAACGAACTGCTACGTGCTGGCCTTCGCCAACGCCTCGCAGTACGGCAACAACGCCTACATCGCGCCCCTGGCCGACCTGCGCGACGGCCTGCTCGACGTGTGTTTGATTGATGCGCTGCCCGTGGGCCGGGCCATCAAGGTGAGCCTGGGCATGGCCCTTGGCAACTTGCCGCTGTCCAAAGCAGCGGAGTATTTTCGGGTGCCGCGGGGCCGCGTGACGGCTCAGGCACCCGTCGGTTTTCACGTAGACGGCGACTACCTGGGGCACGCCACCGAGTTTGAAGTGGAACTGCTGCCGCTGGCCTTGGTGGTGGCCGTCTGAGTAAGTTTGAGGCGTTAAGAAAGTGGTTTATGAAAGCTGACAAAAACCAACGGCAGGGCGTGGTGTACTCCACCAACCCCGAATTTTCCTACCAAACCAACGAGCCGGCTGCGGCCAACACGCTGCCGCCCCAGCAGCAGCAGCTGCGCGTGCAGCTTGATAAAAAGCAGCGCGGCGGCAAGCAGGTGACGCTCGTGACGGGCTTCGTGGGCACCGATGCCGACTTGCAGGCCTTGGGCAAGCTGCTCAAAACCAAGTGCGGCGTGGGCGGCAATGCCAAGGACGGCGAAATTCTGGTGCAGGGCGACTTCCGCGACAAAGTGCTGGACGTGCTGGTGAAGGAAGGCTACAAGGCCAAAAAAGCCGGCGGCTGAGGCGGGGCTGCACCCCAACGGGGCCGGGGCCGTATGTAGCCCGTCTGTGCTCAACTCTTCGCCTGCTTTTGTGTTCCAATTTCCTGCCCTGCCCGAAGCCGCCCGCGACGTGACCACGGTGCACGGCCAAGCCGAAAGCGCCGTCATCGAAGCGGTGCTGTGGCTTAAGCTGGGCGTCGAAACCATCGGGGCCATCATCATTGCGCTGGGCATTCTGAGCGCGGCGTGGCTGCTGGTGAAGGCCGTGGCCCGGCGCCAAACCGCGGATTTTACGGCCATTCGCCTCACGTTGGCGCGCTTTCTGGCGTTGGCGCTGGAGTTTCAGCTCGGCGCCGACATTCTTTCCACGGCCATAGCCCCAAGCTGGGAGCAAATCGGCAAGCTGGGCGCCATTGCGGTTATCCGCACCGCGCTAAATTATTTCCTGTCCCGGGAAATGCGCGAGGAGCGCCGCGAAGTCACGCCCGAAAGCCACGTCGTGAACCGCGCCGAGGGCTAGCTGGCCAAGCGGGCCCTGGCTCGTTCCACGTCTTCGGGCGTGTCAATTCCAAAGGCATCCAGCGCCGTTTCGGCGCAGCGAATGCGAAAGCCGGCTTCGAGCCAGCGCAGCTGCTCCAGGCTCTCAGCGGCTTCGAGGGGCGACACGGGCAGTTGGGTGAGCCGGGCCAGCACCGCCGGCTTATAGGCATACAGGCCCAGGTGGCGCAGGTAGCGGTGGTGCGCCAGCCACTCGGCCGGCTCGCGGCCGCGCTGGTAGGGCAGGGGGTGGCGGCTGAAATACAAGGCCTCGTTTAGCCGGTTGAGCACCACTTTGGGCAGGTGCGGGCTGAACAATTCTTCCTCGGACACCACGGGCTTGGCCAGCGTGGCGATGTCGGGCGCGGTGGCCTCGTCGGCAAACAAGTCGGCCAGCGCGTTGATTTGGGCAGGATGGATGAAAGGCTCGTCGCCCTGGATGTTGACGACGCAGTGCACCTCAGCGGGGCCGTGTCCGGCAGGGCTGCCCAGCTGCTGAAAGGCTTCCCAGAGGCGGTCGGTGCCGGAGGGGTGGTCGGGGCGGGTGAGCACGGCCTCGCCGCCAAAATCAAGCACGTGCTGCAGGATGCGCGCGTCGTCGGTGGCCACCACCACGCGGGCCAGGTTGGCTTGGCGGGCCTGGGCTACCACCCGCTGAATCATGCTTTGGCCGCCCAGGTCCACGAGCGGCTTGCCGGGCAAGCGGGTGGAAGCAAAACGGGCGGGAATGAGACCAATGACCATGCGAAACGGAAGAGAAGACCAAAGGCACTTGCTTTGATTTATCCCAAAGAAAGGCTGCCCCGTGCTTTTGATGGGCCGCGAAGCCAATTGCCCGCTTGTTTTTGCGTTATTTTGCCTCCGCGGGCCGCTGGGCCGGCTTCCCGGGCGGGGGTGGTGTCGTTTTTGCAAGGTTGATTTTATGACTGTAATTCTTTCGCTTTTCGCGTTGCTGGCCCTGGGTGGGCCCGGCCCAGGCAAAGGCACTCCCTCAAAAAGCGCCCCGACGGATTCCATTGGCGTGGAAATCCGGGGCGGCCAGCGTTTCGTGAAGCACCGCGTGGCGGCCGGCGAAACCCTGACGGCCCTCACGCGGCGCTACAAGGTTTCCCTGGCCCAAGTCACCGCCGCCAACCCGCAAATAAAAAATGGGCTGGGCGTGGGGCAAATTGTTTACGTGCCCCGCCCGGCCGCTGGCAAAGCGGCTGCCGCTTCGGCCACGGCCAAAGCCCCGGCGGCCGCTGCCCCAACCGGTGCCGTGCCCGCTCGCTACACCGTGGCCAAGGGCGAAACCTTGTTTGGCATCGCCCGCAAATTTCAGCTCGCGCCCGAAGACCTCATTCAGCTGAACAAGCTGCCGGCCAGCGGCACCGTGCGCGTGGGCCAGCAGCTAATACTGACCGCTGCGCAGGCAGGCGCACCGGCCGCGGCCACTCCTGCGACCGCGGCACCTGCACCGGTTCGCCCCGTGGAGCTGGAATCCATTCCCGCCACTCCGACCGCTGCCAAAACGCCTCCTGCGCCGGCCCCCGACAAGCCCGCTCAGATTGCAACCGTGACGACTACTCCACCCGCCGAAACGGAGAAGGAGGTAGAAGCCCGCACGCCCACGCGCGCCAGCGAGGTGCTGGCCCGCGTGGTGGAAAACGGCCTGGGTGCGCCCATCGAGAAAAGCGTGACCGATAAATACCTCGCCCTGCACAAGACGGCCCCCGTGGGCACCATCATGCAGGTGCGCAACGCCATGAACGGCCAGTCGGTGTACGTGCGCGTCATCGGCAAGCTGCCCGACACGGGCGAGAACAACAATATTCTGGTGCGCCTCTCGCCCCGCGCGGTGCAAAAGCTGGGCACGGCCGACTCCCGTTTCCGCGTCGAGACGAACTACATTCCGCAGTAAGGCTTCCCTACACCTTGATAAGGCAAGGCAAGAATAAGGCAAGCAGGAACGTCATGCTGAGTTGGTCGAAGCATCTCTACCGCAGTAGTAATTATTTACTCTCGCGGTAGAGATGCTTCGACCAGCTCAGCATGACGTTCTTTTTTATTCTTTTTAGAACCTGTTTTCTTTTGAACATCAATCAGCTTCGCCGCCAGCTCGACGCCCAATGCGAGCAATACAACCGGCCTGAATTTATAAAAAACGACCCCATTCAGATTCCGCACCGCTTCACCCAAAAGCAAGACGTGGAGATTGCGGCGTTGTTTGCGGCGCTGCTGGCCTGGGGGCAGCGGCCCACCATCATCAACAAGTGCAACGAGCTGATGCGCCGCATGGACGACGCCCCGCACCAGTTCATCACCCAGCACGAGGACGAAGATTTGAAGCGCCTGCTGGGCTTCTGCCACCGCACTTTTTGCGACACCGACCTGCTGTACTTCGTGCACTTCCTGCGCCATTGGTACCGGCAGCACGACTCGCTGGAAACCGCGTTTCTGGTGGGCCACACGCAACGCGAGCGGCTGATAAACTTTCACAACCACTTCTTCAGCCTGCCCGATGCGCCGCCGCGCACCCGCAAGCACGTGGCCACGCCGGCCCGCAAATCGGCCTGCAAACGCGTGAACATGTTCCTGCGCTGGCTGGTGCGCCGCGACAACAACGGCGTCGATTTCGGCCTTTGGGAGCGCCTTTCGCCCGCCGACCTCATCATGCCCATCGACGTGCACGTGGAGCGCCAGGCCCGCCCCCTGGGCCTGCTCACCCGCCAGCTCGTGGACTGGGAAGCCGCTCAAGAGCTAACCGCCAACCTGCGTTTGCTAGACCCCATGGACCCGGTGAAGTACGACTTCGCGCTGTTTGGGGCGGGCGTGGATAAAGCGAAGGTGCGCAGTTTTTAAAACAGTAGCGTAATGCCCCGCAATGCTTGCCGATATATGCGCAGCAACAACATTAAGTGGGTAGCCGTCGACATGAAATCACGTTATGAGTTAAGCCTTTACAACCCGGCAAGGTCGATACCTGGATTTATATTAGCGTTTGCTGCTGTAGCAACTTTAACAACTATTGTCGCAAACTATGCCCCTACTAAGAACTGGGCCTTAGCTGGGGGCCTCATCGCGCTGCTTGCGGGCGGGCTCGGCGCTTACCGATTGCTCCGGTGGTGGGCGAAATACGAAGTTGTGGTGTTCGTAAAAGAAGACCAAATTGCCGTGCAATACATTGCGGAAGAACGAGAAAAGATTATTCTCTTTAGCGAATTGGCATCATACCGGTACGAATCCTTTAATGGCCGCGAAGTGCTGTGCCTGAAGTTGAGGGATGGGAGCAAAGTGAAAATGGTGGCAAATGACGTGTTCGGCAAAGTGGGCGATTTCAGCGGGCTGTCCCAAGCCGTGGGAAGAGCGGTTGACGGCTATCGAGGTGATGAGGCTTCGGTCATCGTTCGTGAGCCAAGCTTTTTTGAAAAGCCCATTTCAACCATCATGCTGGTAGTCGTAACGGCGCTGTATGTAGCGTTGATTTGCAAAATCGTGTGGGATGACTTGCCAATTAGTGGAAACATGATAACCGGCGTTGGT
>DASVTG010000698.1:0-6660 GCA_036387695.1 Hymenobacter sp.
TCGGACGACTCGGCCTACATCACCGGCCAGGTGCTGCAAGTAGACGGCGGAATGCTGACGTAGGCTTCTTAAAGCGCACAGAAGATGAAGGTGCTTGAATTCATGTGGAAGGTGCTGCTGTGGACAACATTGCCCGTGGCAGCGGCGTGGATGCTGTTTGGCCGCACGGAAATGCGGCGCATCGCCCGTGATGAAGAGTACCTCGACACCCTGATTGACAAGTCCCAGCTGCGGAACGGCGACCTCATTTTTCACACTTCTCAATCGAGGCAAAGCAAAGCCTTTCAACTGGCCACGCGTTCGGCGTATAGCCACTGTGGAATTGTCTACAAGCGCGTGGGGCAGTGGGTGGTGTTTGAAGCCGTGCAGCCGGTGAAAACGACGCCCTTGCGCAACTGGATAGCCCGCGGCAAGGACGAGCATTTTGTAATAAAGCGCCTGCGCGACGCCGAGACGGCCCTTACGCCCGCCGTCTTGGCTCGCATGGACTCCGTGGGGAAAACGTTTTTGCGCCGCCGCTACGACGCGACTTTCAGCTGGTCGGACGACGAGCTGTACTGCTCGGAGCTGATTTGGAAAGTGTACGACCGGGGCCTACACCGGCAGCTGGGCCGGCTGCAACGGCTGCAAGAGTTTGACCTAAGCACCCCCGCTGTAAAAAAGAAGCTGAAGGAGCGCTACGGCGACCGCCTCCCCCTCTCGGAAATCGTAGTTTCGCCAGTCAGCATCTTCAACAGCCCCGAACTGGTTACCGTGCTCAATCGTTAGCAAAAGCCGGCTTTCTTAACTTGCTGCGTCTATCTTGTTGCTTATGTCCACGCTCACGCTCACTTTCGACGACGATTTTGTGGCCCAGGCTGAGGCCTACGCCCAACGTACCGGTACCGATTTAGCGGCGCTGTTCGCCAGCGCCGTGCGGCCCATCATTGCCAAATCGGTTTCCGAACAGAAGCCCTTGCCGCCGGAGTTGGCGGCGTTGTACGGCTGTATTAGCCTGCCGCCCGATTACAACTACAAGGAGCATCTGGGCGAAGTCTTCAATGATGAGCCCCCTCGATGAAACATTATTTTCTGGATACCAACGTGGTATTGGATTTCCTGGCCCGCCGCGAGCCATTTGCCGAAGCCGCACTGGAAGTTTTCCGGGCCGGCTTGGAACGCCGGGCCACGCTGTACGTGGCCAGCCTGTCATTCAGCACCATTTACTACGTAATGCGGCGGCAAACGTCGCGGGCAGCCGCGCTAACGATGGTGGCTAATGTGGAACACCTCGTAACAATTGTAGCCGTTGATGCCACCACCGTGCAACAAGCCATTGGCAGCCCGTTTACTGATTTTGAAGATGGCATTCAACACCATGCCGCTGCATCCGTCGCGGCTATCGAAGCCATCGTTACACGCAACGTTGCCGATTTCGCCAGTAGCCTTTTGCCTGCGCTAACTCCCGCGCAGGCATTAATTCATCTTTCCCAAGCCTGATTTGCAGGGCGGGGCCGTCGTTAAGGCGTTGTACTAGCCGAATTTTGCCTGATTCTTTTGCTAACCACTCAATATTCCCCTTGGTTTATCCTGCTGTGCCTGGCCGTGGGCGCGGGCTACGCGGCTCTTCAATACTCGGCCAAAGCGCCCTGGAGCAAGAAGCTGAACTACGCGCTGGCCGCTTTGCGCTTCGTGGTCATCAGCTTTCTGTGCTACCTGCTGCTGGCACCGTTTATCAAAACCACCACCACGCGCACTGAGCAGCCCACCATGGTGCTGGCCGTCGACAACTCGCAGTCCGTCGAGCTGTTCACGCCCAAACCCGTGTTGGCCCAGGCCACTACCGGCCTGGCCGGCCTGGCGCAGACGCTGCGCGACAAGGGCTTCACTGTGGAAACCCGCTCGCTCACGTCCACGCCGACCCGCCCGGCCCGGCTCGATTCCTTGCGGTTTGCGGCCACCACCACCGACATCGACCAGCTGCTGGCCGGCACCCGCGACGCCTACGACGGCCGCAACTTGGCCGGCGTGGTGCTCCTCTCCGACGGCTTGGTGAACCAAGGGCGCAGCCCGGCTTATTCCGAGTTCAAATTTCCCATCTATAGCGTGGCCGTGGGCGACACCATCCCCAAGCGCGACTTGCGCCTGACGGGCCTGACCTACAACCGGGTGGCTTTCAGCGGCAACAAGTTTCCGGTGGAAGCGGAGCTGGCGTTTGAGGGCTACGCGGGCGGCGCGGCGACGGTGGAACTGCGCGACGGCACCCGCGTGCTCGACACCCGCCGCGTGGCCCTGCCCGCCGGACGCCGGCGCGCGCGGGCCACTTTTCAAGTCACGGCGCCGGCGCCCGGCAAACGCCGCTACGAGGTGCGCGTGGTGCCCCAGCCCGGCGAGTTCACGGAGCTAAACAACGCCCGCACGGCCTTTGTGGAAATCGTGAAAGGCAAGCTGCGCGTGCTGCTGGCCGGCGCTGCTCCTCATCCGGACCTCAAGGCCTTGCGCGCTGCCATTTTGGCCAACGACAACTTCGACCTCACCCTGGCAATTTCCGGCGTGGCTCCGCTCCGGGCTGATGCTGACTTCGACGTGGCCATTCTGCACCAGCTGCCGGCGCAAGGCGGCGTGGGCAACGAGATTTTGGCCCAGGTGAAAGCCAAGCGCACCCCGGCGCTGTACATCATTGGGGCCCAGTCGGATTTGGGGGCCTACAACCAACTGGGCGCGGGCCTCACCATTCAACCGCGCGGGTCGCAGACCGACGACGTGACTCCTTTGCCGAACCCGGGCTTTGCGCGCTTTGCCACCGACGAAGAATCGGCCCGGCGGTATGCGCAGTACCCGCCCGCGCCGGTGCCGTTTGGTGATTTCCGGCTGGGCGCCGGTGCGGAAGCCGCCCTGTGGCAGCAAGTGGGCCGCGTGCCCACCCAAAAGCCGCTGCTGGTTTTCGGCGGCCCCACGGACCGGCGCCAGGCCACGCTCCTCACCGACGGCAGCTGGCAGTGGCGCCTGAGCGAAGCCGTGGAGCACGACGACCGGCCCGAAGCCTACGACCGCCTCGTCATCCGCACGCTGCAGCTCCTCACCCAAAACGCGAACAAAAAGCGCCTCGACGTGTACCCCACGCAGGACGCTTTCGGCACGCAGGACGACGTGACGCTGGGTGCCGAAACCTACAACGCGGTTTTCGAGCGCCTCTACAACCAGAAAATCGACCTCACCCTGACCGACGCCAAGCAGCAAACCCGCCGTTTCTCGTTTGCCAACGCCGAGGACGGCTCGCCCCTGCGCTTGGGCCCGCTGCCGGCCGGCCTGTACCGCTACCAGGCCCGGGCCACGCTCGGCGGCCAGCCCCAGCAAGACGCGGGCGAACTGCTGGTGCAATCGCAGCCGCTGGAAGCGCTGGAATCCAAAGCCGACCACAACTTGCTGGCGCAGTTGTCGCGCCGCAGCGGCTCGCAGCTTTACTACCCCGCGCAGTATGACAAGCTGGCGCAGGACATTCTGAAAGCCAATTACAAGCCCGTTATCACCGCCGAAGAAGACCTGAAAGACCTGATAAATCTGAAGTGGATTTTCTTCGTGATTCTGGCCTTTTTGACGGTGGAATGGGCCGTGCGAAAGTACTCGGGCAGCGTGTAGCGCGGCGCTTGGCTGCGCCGACCGTCGGTTCGCGTCTTCCGCTGGAATGCTTTTTCATTGATGCTACCGGCGCAGTTTGGGAGACGCAAAGTATTGCGTCTCTACAGCAGTCAGCTAAACAAAATTGACGTTCCGTAAAGCAGAAACGCGTCGCCAACGTCCTTCTACCAAACGGAACAGCCATGAAAATAAGAGCCATAGTCACCGGGGCCACGGGCATGGTGGGCGAAGGCGTGCTGCTGGAATGCCTGCGCGACCCCGAGGTAGAACACATTCTGCTATTGGGGCGCAAGCCCAGCGGCTACGCGCATCCCAAGGTAGTGGAGCTGCTGCACAGCGACTTTCAAGACCTGTCCACCGTTGAAGGTGACCTTGTGGGCTACAACGCGTGCTTCTACTGCGCCGGGATTTCGTCGGTGGGCATGAGCCAGGCAGCGTACGAGCGCATCACCTACGACACAACGCTGGCCGTGGCCGAAACCTTGGTGCGCCTGAACCCTGACCTCACGTTCATTTACGTGACCGGCGCGGGCACCGACAGCACCGAACACGGCCGCAGCCACTGGGCCCGCACCAAAGGCCGCACCGAAAACGCCCTGCTGCGCCTGCCCTTCCGAGCGGCCTACATGTTCCGGCCCGGTTTCATGCGCGCCACTCCCGGCCAGCGCAACGTGCTGAAGCTCTACAAGTACCTGAGTTGGCTATATCCCATCGCGCGGCGCTTCACGTCCAGCTACGTTTCCACGATGGCGGAAGTGGGCACGGCCATGCTGCGAGCGGTGCAGCATGGCTACCCCAAACCCGTGCTGGAAGTGCGCGACATCGTGGCCCTGGCGGCTAGAGAATCGGTTAAAAGTGAAAAGTGAGGGGTTAAAATTCCTGTGTTTTTTAACCCCTCACTTTTCACTGATTTTTTTGTGCCTAAACCCTTGAAAACTTTTCTTATGGGAACGAGCAGCATTCTGGGCGTCGCACTAATTGCCGTGGTGGCCTTCACGGGACTGAGCCCGCAGCTGGGTGGCAAGCCCACCAAAACCGACCAGCAGCGCTACGAGCAATCGGGCCATTACCGAGACGGCGGGTTTGTGAACCTGGTGCCCACGCAAGTCTCCACGGGAGGCAACACCACGTCCATCCTGTGGAATTTTATTTTCCGCAAAAACCCCGCGGCCACGCCGCCGGGCCCGCTGCCCCTGCGGACGCTCGATTCGCTCAGCATCACGCGCAAAACGCCGGAGCTGGTGCGCGTGACGTGGTTTGGGCACTCGGCCAGCCTGGTGGAAATTGCGGGCAAGAATATTCTGCTCGACCCCATGCTGAGCATCGAAATGGGACCCGTGAGCTGGGCCACGCCCAACCGCTACAACCGCAGCCTGGTCATCACGCCCCGGCAGCTGCCTCCCATCGACGCCGTGATGATATCGCACGACCACTACGACCACCTGGACTACGAGACCATTCGGGCCATCAAAGACAAAGTGGGCCGGTTCTACGTGCCGCTGGGCATCGGGCCCCACCTGCGGGCCTGGGGCGTGGCCCCGGAGCGCATCACCGAAATGAGCTGGGGCGACAGCACGCAGCTGCCCGGCCTCACGATACGCTGCACGCCCAGCCGCCACTTTTCGGGGCGTGGCCTCGGCAATCGCAACTCCACCATGTGGAGCTCCTGGGTGCTGCAGTCGGCCGCCAAACGGGTGTTTTACAGCGGTGATGGCGGCTACGGGCCGCACTTCGCCACCATCGGCGCCGCCTACGGCCCCTTCGACCTTGCCGTGATGGAATGCGGGCAATACGACCGGCAGTGGGCCCAAATTCACATGCTGCCCGAGCAAAGCGTGCAGGCCGCCCGCGACCTGCGCGCCCGCCTGATGCTGCCCGTGCACTGGGGCGCCTTCACCGAAGCCAACCACGCCTGGAACGAGCCCGTGACCCGCGCCACCGCCGAAGCCGCACGCGTGGGTCAGGTGATAACGACGCCGCACTTGGGCGAGCCCGTAACGTTGGGCGCTGCGCTGCCGCAGTCCCGCTGGTGGGAGTAGCGCGAAGTAGGAAGTAGCGCGACCCGCAGGACAGCGAAGCTAACTTTGTGGTTCGCGTCCCCGCGCCGTCATGCCGATGGTCGTTCTGGAACGCGAACCACAAAGTTCGCGCTACATGCGGTACATCCTCGTCAACAAGCCCTACGAAGTCCTCACCCAATTCACCGATGAGCACGGCCGCGCCACACTTAAGGACTTTGTGCCCGTGCCGGGCATCTATCCCGTGGGCCGGCTCGATTTCGACAGCGAAGGGCTGCTCCTGCTCACCGACGACAAAGCCCTGCAGCACCGCCTGAGCGACCCCAAATTCAAAGTCCCGAAAACCTATTGGGCGCAGGTAGAAGGCAACGTAACAGAAGAAGCACTGGAGAAGCTGCGGAGCGGCGTGACCATAAAAGAAGGCCGCACCGCCCCCGCCCAAGCCGTTGCAATGCCCGAACCCGCAGAGTTGTGGGAGCGCAGCACGCCCATCCGCTTCCGGGTCAATATCCCCACCAGCTGGCTGGCCATCACCATCTCGCAGGGCATGAACCGGCAAGTGCGCAAGATGTGCGCCGCCGTGGGCCTGCCCTGCCTGCGCCTCATCCGCGCCCGCATCGACGAGCTGCGACTCGACGAGCTAGCCCCCGGACAGTGGCGGGAACTCACGCCGGAAGAGTCGCGCAAGCTGAAAGCCAAGTTCTCGGCCACCAAGAACCCGGCGAACCGGAAAGTGGCGGTGAAAGGGGCCCAAGCGCCGCAACCCGCACCGCGCCGTCCACTAAAGCCTTAGCTGTTATTTAACGTTATTTTTTGTCTTTGAGCGGTGTAGAGACGCAACACTTTGCGTCTCGGCGTTGAACGATGCTAACCGAACGGCGTGGATGCCGAGACGCAAAATGTCGCGTCTCTACACCAGAATGCCCTGGCGCACTGCTTTGGGCAAGGAAGCCAGCACCAGTTCATAAGAATGGTCGATGAACTGACGCAGCTGGCCTGCAGGAACACCCGTGCCAATCAGCAC
>DASVTG010000699.1:0-12810 GCA_036387695.1 Hymenobacter sp.
GCGTGGTGGATGAGGCCCTGGAAAGCTGCCCCTCCGTGCGCCGCGTGATTGTGGTGGAGCACCTGGGCTGGCCCGTGACCATGGAGGAAGGCCGAGACGTGTGGTACCACGACGAAGTGAAGGACGTGGATACTACCTGCCCCGCCGAAGAAATGGCGGCCGAAGACCCGCTGTTCATTCTGTACACCAGCGGCAGCACCGGCAAGCCCAAGGGCGTGGTGCACAGCCAAGCCGGCTACATGCTGTGGGCCGATTATACTTTCCGCAACGTGTTTCAGGTGGAGGAAAACGACGTGTACTGGTGCACCGCCGACATTGGCTGGGTTACCGGCCACAGCTACCTGCTCTATGGGCCGCTGCTGGCCGGAGCCACTTCGCTGCAATTCGAAGGCGTGCCCACGTTCCCCAGCGCCGGCCGCTTCTGGGAGGTCATCGACAAGCACCACGTCACCATTTTCTACACCGCGCCCACGGCCATCCGCAGCCTCATGGCCACGCCCATCGACAACGTGCTGAGCTACTCGCTGAGCAGCCTGCGCGTGCTGGGGTCCGTGGGCGAGCCCATCAACGAAGAAGCCTGGCACTGGTACCACCAGCACGTGGGCAAGGGCCGCTGCCCCATCGTGGACACGTGGTGGCAAACCGAAACCGGCGGCATCATGATTTCGGCCCTGGCCGGCATCACGCCCTCGGTGCCGGCTAGGGCGGGCCTGCCGCTGCCCGGCGTGCAGCCCGTGCTGCTCAACCAGGACGGCACCGAAATTGAAGGCAACGACCAGGAAGGTTACCTGGCCATCAAGGCCAGCTGGCCGGGCATAATCCGTACCACCTGGGGCGACCACGAGCGCGCCCAGCAAACCTACTTCCAGCCGTACCCCGGCTACTACTTCACCGGCGACGGCGCCCGCCGCGACGAAAAAGGCCTCTACCGCATCATTGGCCGCGTCGACGACGTTATCAACGTATCGGGGCACCGCTTCGGCACGGCCGAGATTGAGAATGCCATCAACGAAAGCGAGTTTGTGGTGGAAAGCGCCGTGGTGGGCTACCCGCACGACGTGAAAGGCCAGGGCATCTACGCCTACGTCATTTGCCAGAACGGCGTGCCCACCACCGACCTCGACATCCAGCGCGCCGAGGCCAGCATCATCGAAGCCGTTGTTGCCCAAATCGGCAAAATTGCCAAGCCCGACAAAATCCAGCTCGTGTCGGGCCTGCCCAAAACCCGCTCCGGCAAAATCATGCGCCGCATCCTGCGCAAAGTGGCCGAAGGCGAAACCAGCAACCTCGGCGACGTAACCACGCTGCTCGACCCGCTGGTGGTGGATGAGATTTTGGCCGGCAAAAAGTAAATGGCATGGCCACGGCCCGCCGGAACTTGCTTCGGCGGGCCGTGTTAGCTTTAGAAAATTTATTCCTTCGCCATGCAATCCGACCAACTTGCTCTCTCGCCCGCCGACAGCGAAGCCGTGCGCCAGCTGGCACAGCGCACCGGAAGAACCGAAGCCGCCCTGCTGCACGAAGCCGTGGAAAAGTTGATGCAGCAGGTGGCCCTGGAGAATTGGCGTGTGGCTTTGCGTGGAGTTAAGGGCATGTGGGCTGACCATCCCAGTGCTCCAAATCAGGACGATTTACGCGCCGGTTGGCAAAGCCGCACCACGGGCTTCGAGCAGCCGACCCATGAGTAACCTGCTTCTCGATTCGGACGTGCTCATCGACTATTTGCGGTTGCGTGCCCCAGCCATTTCCTTTCTTGAGTCCTTGCCCGAAGTGCCATTGCTATCGGTGGTTGTAATCGCCGAATTATTCTCGGGCGTGCGCGATGGAGCAGAGCGCATGCGCCTCGATGCGCTCATTTTGCACGCGCAAGTGCTGGTCATTGATGCACCCCCATCGCAACACAAGCCGGCCTTTTTCGCCGGCAGTATTTTGCTAGTCACCGCCCCGCGTTACCGGATATGCTCATTGCCGCCACGGCCCTGGCCCACGGCGCCACCCTGGTCACGCTCAATGCCAAGCATTTTCCCATGTTGCCCAGCGTGCTGGTGCCCTACCAGAAACCCTGACGAATGCATACTAAGCAGCTTTCGTTTACAAAAAAAGCCGGACCAGTTGGGCCGGCTTTTTTTGTAAACGAAAGCGCTTCTACAGTCTCACCATGCGGGGCTTACTGCCGGAGGCATAGCTGCCAGGAGCGTACTTGCCTTTCGAGCTGCTCTTCTTCGGCATCAGCCAGAACACCAGGCCGGCGCTAACGGCTGCGGCGGTGGCAATTTTCACCAGCATGCCGTTGCGGTCGTGTTTCCACTGGGTATTGTAGCCTTTTTCCGCCCAAATGTTGGGCACGGTGCCTTTTGAGATGTCCTCGATGATGCCTTCCACCACGTTGATTTTATCGGCCGCAATCAGGGGCAGCCAGTGCAGGTACTCGTTTTCGCTGAACTTGAAGGCAAACCGCCGAATCATGCCGCTCAGGCCCGAAGGTGCCGGTGCGTTGCCCACCACCGCCGACAAATTGGGCCGCTCGATGGAATGCAGTACTTCGTGGTCGGGCACCTGTTGGGTGGGGCGCTGCCACGAGTAGCCATCGTGCTCTTGGCCGGTCCGGTGCCGGTTCGGGTAGGTGGGTTCGTTTTTGGGGTCGGCGTCGATGCCCCAGCCCGGGATGTGGGCAAAATCTGCTGCTGTCTTTTCCATGAGGCGAGGCGTTAGCTGTTGGCGGTTGAGGGAATGAGCACGGGCTTGATGCAATTGTCAAGCTTGGCCGAGAACAGGCGGTAGCCGTCGGCCACTTCCTCCAGCGGAATGCGGTGGGTGATGAGTTCGCTGGGCTTGAGCACCCCGCTCATCACGTGCTCGATGAGCCGGGGCAGGTGCCGCTTCACCGAAGCTTGGTTGGCCCGAATGGTGAGGCCCTTGTTGAGCACGTTGCCAATGGGCACGAGGTTATCCGTGGGCCCGTACACGCCCACTATCGAAATCACGCCGCCCTTGCGCACCGAGTTGATGGCCCAGTGCACCGCCGTGGCCGAACCGGCCTGCAGCAGCGTCTTGCGCCCCGTAATCGTCTGCATCAAGTTGCCGGTAGCTTCGGCGCCTACGCAGTCAATGCAAGCGTCCGGGCCAATCCAATCGGTTTGTTTTTTGAGGAACATAACCGGGTCCTCCATGTCGGTTTTGAAGTTGTAGGCTTCGCACTTGGCGAAGTTCTTGGCAAACTCCAGCCGGTAATCGTACTCGTCGAGAATAATCACGCGGCCCGCGCCGAACAGCCAGCAGCACCGCGCCGCCATAATGCCCACGGGGCCCGCGCCAAACACCACCACCGTGTCGCCGGGCTGAATGCCCGCCATTTCGGCGGCCTGGTAGCCGGTCGGCGTCACGTCGGTGAGCATCACGGCGTCGTCCAAGCTCATTCCTTCCGGAATTATCGTGGGGCCAAAGTTGGCGTAGGGCACGCGCACGTACTCGGCCTGTCCGCCCTGGTGGCCGCCGGCGGTGTGCGAGTAGCCGAAAATGCCGCCCACGGCCGTGGCCTCGGAGTTGGATTCGTGGCAGTTGCCAAACATGCCCTGCTTGCAGAAAATGCAGCGGCCGCAGGCAATGTTGAAAGGCACCATCACGCGGTCGCCTACTTTCACTTCGGTCACTTCGGACCCGATTTCCACGATTTCGCCAATGAATTCGTGCCCAAACGTCGTCCCGACGCGGGTGTCCGGCACGTTGCCGTTATACAAGTGCAGGTCGGAACCGCAAATACACGACCGCGTGACCCGCACAATGGCATCCTCGGGATGCTTGATTTCGGGCATCGGCTTCTGAACCGCGCGGACCCTTTTGGGGCCCCGGAAATCCATAGCTAGCATAGAAAAGAACTTAAGGTGGAAAGATGAAACGCGTGTCGGCCTACGGCCGTGCTTACCGGGTAGTAGACCCCAAGCGCGGCATTTGCCGACACCAATCCTTACTCGCCACCTTGCTATTGGTTGCCCTTAACAAAGCCACTCTCCTGAAATACGTATTTACCCAAAAACCTATCGGGATAAATACGTACGCTGCTTAAAAAGCCTGTACAAGCTGACTCAAGGCCATTAGCTGCGCATTTCCAGCCAGGAAGCAATTTCACCAGCCTACCCAAATACCTTCACCCGCTCGCCCTTGCGCTTGGTGCGCAAGTGCTGCCTGATAATCTGCTGCACGTCCTTGTTGTCGTTATACGGCTGAATGGCGTCGCGGAAATCGGCCAGCTTGCGCGCCGAGAACGTTTCGTCCACGTAGCCAAAGCCGCGGTAGCTGCCGTTTTCCACCAGCACGATGGTTTTTTCCAGCTCCGTGCGCCCGGCCCCAATCACCACGAAGGTTTCGTGCTCGTAGCTGATGCTGTCGATGGCCTCGTCCACGCGCAGGTTGTAGCTCTCCGGCGGCTCCTGGCCCACGCAGGCGCCCAGGCAGCGGTGCACCTGGTAATCGAAGCAGCCGCCCGGCGTCTTGTACAGCCCGCACAGCTTTTGGCAAAGGTTGTACTTGGCCACCTTGTGGTACAGAAACCCTTGCGCCTTGAACTGGTTGCCCAGCGCGATGATGGGAATTTCCGCGTTGCGCGCATCGGCGCGGCCGTAAGCCAGGCGCTTGTAGCCCTGCTCGTCCACGCGCAGGTAAATACCGGCCGGAAACACCGAGCGCCGCTGGGCCCGGTTGTAGGCCGGCTTCATTTGCTTGATTAAGTGCGACTCATACAGCAAAGCCACCAGCTCCGAGCCGGTTAGCTCCCACGTAATGTCCGCAATGGAATTCTTGAACTCCAGGCTCTTGCGCGACTTTACATCGATGGCAAAGTGCTGCTGAATGCGCTTGTAAATGTTAATGCTCTTGCCCACGTAAATGACCTCGCCCGCCTCGTTGTGGAAATAGTAGACGCCCGTGGCCTGGGGCAAGCTGGCCACTAGCTCCGGCGATACCAGCGGCGGCAGCAGCGCCGTGCGAATGGCCTCTTGCATGGCGGCCACGCGCTTGGGCTTGGGGGCGTTGGTGCCGTCGGGGCGGCGGCCGGCCGGCGCCAGGGCATCCACGCGGGCCAGGGTGTGGCTCGTGTCGGTGCCGTGGGGCACCTCGTCGCTTTCCTGCGTGATTTTTAGGAGGCGGCCAAACAGCACGGCCGTGGCGTGCGCATCGCCGGCCGCGCGGTGGCGGTTTTCCAGCGGAATGCCGATGCTCTGGCACAGCTTGCCGAGGCTGTAGCTGGGCTGGCCCGGAATGAGCGAACGGCTCAGGCGCACCGTGCACAACGTTTTGCGCGAGTAGTTGTAGCCGAGGTCGGCAAATTCCTTTTTCAGAAACGAATAGTCGAAGCGCACGTTGTGGGCCACAAACACGCAGCCTTCGGTCATCTCCACCACTTTGCGGGCCACCTCGTGAAACTTCGGGGCATCGCTCACCATGTCGTTGGTGATGCCGGTGAGCTGCGTAATAAAGGGCGGAATGGCGCGTCCCGGATTCAGCAGGGTGGCGTACTCGTCCACGATTTTCTCGCCATCGTGGATGTAAATGGCTATTTCGGTGATGCGGTCCTGAGTGGGCTGCCCGCCGGTGGTCTCAAGGTCAATGATGGCGTACAAATCGCGGGGGCGGAAGGTGGTCGGTAGGAAAGCTAACAAATTTAGCCTAGCAGAAGGTTGCATGAAAAAAGGCAGCCTTTGGGGCTGCCTTTTTTTAATTAGCAATTAAGAATTAGTAATGAACAATTATGAAGGGCAAATAAGCTCCTAGGACTCATCTCCCCTAATTAATTGCTCATTACTAATCGTTAATTACTAATTACTTAACCTATCTGGCCTTTCAGCTGGGTGATTTTGTTTTTGGCTTCCAAAATCTCGCTGCGCTGCTGCTCAATCACGCTTTGTGCCTGCGCGGGCAGGCCAGCCGACAGCGCCGTCTCGTAGGCTTTCAGGGCCACGGAGTCACCGGTTTCGCATTCGCCCAAGATGGCCGTCTCGTTCTGGCCGGTGATGGCCGACTTGATGTTAATCCAGCCGTGGTGCACCGCGGCGGCGGCGTCGGTGAGCAGGCCTTCCGCGGTGTTGCCTTCGGTTACGTTCAGGCCAAATTGGCTGGCTTGCTGCGTGAGTTCCGAGGCAAACTGCGCGCGCTGCTGCGAGAGGCGGCTCAGCTCCGATTTCAGCTGGGGGTTGCTCACGCCTTCGGCGGCCTCTTGGTAGCCTTTGGCGCCGGTTTTGTTGATTTCAACCAAGTCGTTGTAAGCGCGGGCGGTGTTTTCGTTTGGCGTTGCCATAATCAGATGTGAGTTTAGTGAAAGAAAGGTTGTGCCTATCTATACTGGTATGCTCAGCAAGGGGTTGCATAAAATACGGGCCAGCGGCCGTGGTTAAATGCGCTTGAGCATGTGCCAGGCCTTGCCCAGAAACCCCGGCTTGTCGTCCGACTTATCTTTTTTGGTGTCCTCGCCGTCGGTCACGTCGCCCAGCAGGAAGCCCCAGGGCTCCGTCGTCTTGTTGGCGTCGAATATCACTTTGATGACGGCAATGAGCGGAATGCTCAAAATCATGCCCGGCGTGCCCCACAGCTCGCCGCCCAGAATCAGGGCGATGATGGCCGCCATGGGGTTGATGCTGACTTTGGAACCCGTAATCATGGGCGTGATGAAGTTGCCCTCCAGAAATTGCACGAGCACGAACACGCCCACCACGCCCGCCGCCTTCAGCGGCGAGCCGGTTTCGACCAGCGTAATCAGGGCCGGGATGGTGGCGCCAATCAGGATGCCGATGTAGGGAATGACGGCCAGTACGGAAGCGAAAATGGCGAAGAAGATGGCAAACTTGACGTTTAGCAGCAGCAGGCCGATGCCGTTGAGCACCGACACGATGACGATAACCGTGAGCAAGCCGGAAATGTAGGCCTGCACCACGGTCTGAATGTTGTCCATGGTGTGCAGCACGCCGGTGCGCTTGTCGGGCGCCACAAAGCGGAACATGAACTGCCGCATGTGGTCGCGGTAATACAAGAAGCAGAAGATGTAGATGGGCACCAGCGTGGTCACGCTCAGCACGCCGGCGGTGGTGTTGAGCGTGGTGGACAGGTAGCCGCCGGCCGAATCCTTCAGCGAGTCCAGCGAGTTATCAATCAACTGGTCCTTGCTCATGGGCTGGTAGCCAAAGCGGTGGCTCGCCCACTGCTGAATCTGGTCGAAGTACTGCACCGCTTTGTCCTGCAGCAGCGGCAACTCGCTGCGCAGGCCCACAATCTGGCTTCCGAACAAGTAAAACAGGGCCAATACCGCCACTATCACCACCAGCAGGACCGTGATGATGGCCCACACGCGGGGCCACTTCCAGCTTTCGAGCTTGCGCGCCATCGGCAGCAGCAGCACCGAAAGCAACGCCGCAAACAGCAGCGGCAGCAAAACACCGTCGAGCTTGCGCAGCACAAACACCAGCAGCGACAAGCCAATCAGCAGGAAAGTGTAGTGCACCACCGGCGCCAGTTTGGCTTCGGGGGTCGTGCCGGACGGTTGTGCAACGTGGGGGCGCGGCGTGCCGCGGTTGATTAGGGGAGGAAACATGGGGTCAGGCGAAAGCCGTTGAAAAATGGTGAGCAGGAAGCACTGGTCTGAATCCGGGCGAACTCAGGACGGGCTAACTGTGTTCTTGACTAAAGACATTAGTGGTGTGATGCTAAACAAGCTGGCAATATTTCTTGCCCTCGCGCTTATTTCTGCGTTATTTTACCGCAAAACTGGAGAACAGTTGCCCCATGACCAACGAACTACTAACCGAAGCCCCGGAGGCCACCATTAAAGCCGCCGACCACGGCTACAACGAAGACAGCATCCGCTCGCTGGACTGGCGCGAGCACATTCGCCTGCGCCCGGGCATGTACATCGGCAAACTCGGCGACGGCTCTGCTTACGACGACGGCATCTACGTATTGGTGAAAGAAGTGGTCGATAATTGCATCGACGAACACGTGATGGGCCACGGCCGCACCATCGACATCAAGATTTCCGATTCCAAAGTGCAAGTGCGCGACTACGGCCGGGGCATCCCGCTGGGCAAAGTCGTGGACGTGGTGAGCAAAATCAACACTGGCGGCAAGTACGATTCCAAAGTTTTCCAAAAGTCGGTGGGCCTGAACGGCGTGGGCACCAAGGCCGTGAACGCCTTGAGCGGCTATTTCCTGGTGCAGAGCGTGCGCGAAGGCGTGATGAAGTCGGCCGAGTTCGCCCAGGGCAAACTCACCAGCGACCCCAAGCCCCAGAAAACCAGCCAGCGCAACGGCACCTTGGTGGTGTTCCAGCCCGACGACACGATTTTCAAGAACTACCGCTTCATTCCGGAGTACCTCGAAAATCAAATCTGGAACTACGTTTACCTCAACGCGGGCCTCACCATCAACTTCAACGGCCAGAAGTACTACTCCGAAAACGGCCTGCTCGATTTGCTGGCCCGCAAGGCCGACGTGGAGCACATCCGCTACCCCATCATCCACTTGCAAGGGCCGGACATTGAGATGGCCATGACCCACGGCAACGACTACGGCGAAGAATACTATTCTTTCGTAAACGGCCAGTATACCACGCAGGGCGGTACGCACTTAGCCGCCTTTCGCGAAGCCGTGGTTAAAGCCGTGCGGGAGTTTTACAAGAAGGATTACGACGCCGCCGACATTCGCGCCAGCATCATTGCCGCCATCTCCGTGCGGGTGCAGGAACCCGTGTTCGAAAGCCAGACCAAAACCAAGCTGGGCTCGGTAAATATGGGCGAAGACGGCCCCACCGTCCGCGGCTTCATCGTCGATTTCGTTAAAGAGCACCTCGACAACTACCTGCATAAGAATCCCGCCGTCAAAGACGCTTTGGAGAAGCGCATCCAACAAAGCGAGCGGGAGCGCAAGGACATGGCGGGCGTGAAAAAGCTGGCCAACCAGCGCGCCAAAAAAGCCAACCTGCACAACCGCAAGCTGCGCGACTGCCGCTTTCACCTGGGCGAAAACGCCAAGGACGGGGCCGAAAAAGAGCTGCTCACCACGCTCTTTATCACCGAGGGCGACTCGGCTTCGGGCAGCATCACCAAGAGCCGCAACGTGGAGCTGGAGGCCGTGTTCAGCCTGCGCGGCAAGCCGCTGAACTGCTTTGGCCTGAAAAAGAAGATTGTGTACGAGAACGAGGAATTGAACCTCTTGCAGCACGCCCTCAACATCGAAGAAGGCATTGAGCACCTCCGCTACAACCGCGTCGTGGTTGCCACCGACGCCGACGTTGACGGCATGCACATCCGCCTGCTGCTGCTCACGTTCTTCCTGCAATTTTTCCCGGACCTGGTGCGCAACGGCCACGTCTTCATCCTCGAAACGCCGCTGTTTCGGGTGCGCAACAAGAAGGAAACCATTTACTGCTACAACGAGCAGGAGAAGCAGAACGCCATGCGCAAGCTGGGCAAGAACCCCGAAATCACCCGCTTCAAAGGCCTGGGCGAAATCTCGCCGGAGGAGTTTGGCAAGTTCATCGGCGAGAACATTAAGCTCGAACCCGTCATCCTGCAATCGGACCGCAGCATTCAGCAGGTGCTCACCTACTACATGGGCAAAAACACGCCCGCGCGCCAGGAATTCATCATCGACAACCTGCGCCTGGAAAAGGACCTCATCACCTCGGATGTCCTGCCCGTGGCCGAAGTGGCCGAAGCCGAAGTGGAAGCGTAGCCGTTGAACTGTTGCCGCTTGATGACTCTGCTCAAAGCCCCTGACAACCTCAGGGGCTTTTTTGTGGCCTCCAAATCCTGATTTGCCCCGCGCACAGGCAAGGCAGTAGCTCACCAGCGGTATTTCTAAAAAGACTGCGCAAGGGCTTAAAAATAGTGCCGTTATGAAGCCAGCCTCCCGTAATTTTGACGCTTTAACATTTTCATATCTATGACCAAATATTTTATGCGCCTTACGTTGATGTTGGGGTTGTTGCTGACCACTTCGGTGGCCAGGGCCGCTGCCCCGGTTACCCAAGTGCCCTTTGTGCCCAACAACGGCCAATGGACGAAGCAAGTAAAGTTTGCGGTAAACCTGCCCAACGGGCAGCTTTTCCTGGAAAACAACTGCTTCACCTATAGCGTGGTCTCCCCGTCGGCGCACGGCCCAGAAAAGGAAAACAACCGAATTCCGGTGGCTGCCCATGCCTTCCGCGTGACGATGGTGGGAGCCGCGGCGGTTCCGGCCCTGAGTGGCGAGGAGCGGCAGGCAGCCTTTCACAATTACTTTTTGGGCAAAGACCCCGCCAAGTGGGCCGAGAAAGTGCCACTGTACGCCGGCGTGCGTTACCACGAAGCCTACCCGGGCATCGACGTGCGCTGGCACCAGCAAGCCAGCAGCGGCCAGCTGGAATACGATTTTGAGTTGAGGCCCGGCGCAAAACCCGCCGCCATCCGCCTGCGCTACGACGGCCTCGACGGCATGGCCATCACCGCGGAAGGCCACTTGCAGCTGCGCACCAGCGTGGGCGAGTTGCGCGAGCAGGCCCCGGCGGCGTGGCAGCTGTCGGCCACCGGCGAGCGCCGGGCGGTGCCGTGCCGCTTTGTGCTGCGCGGCCAGGAAATCAGCTTCGCGCTGGGCGCGGGCTACGACCCGGCTCAGCGCCTGGTAATTGACCCCGTGCTGGTGTTTGCCACTTACTCGGGCTCCCCGATTGGCATGTCGGCCAACACGGCCACGGCCGACGCGCAAGGCAACATGTACACCGGCGGCCAGCTGTTCGGCGGGCAGTACCCGGTTACGCTCGGGGCCATCAAAACCACGTACACGGTGGGAAACATTGGCATTGCCAAGTTCACGGCCAACGGCAGTTCCTTGATTTACGCCACCTACCTGGGCGGCAACGGCTCGGGTGGCAATTTATCTTCGGAGGACTATCCGTTGGACCTGGAGGTAAACGCGGCCGGCGAGCTGTTGATGCTGGGCACCACCACCGCTTCCGACTATCCCACCACAGCCGGGGCCTTCGACCGCCAGCTGGGCACCGGCGGCCCGGGGGGCTTTGCCCCGCCTGATTTGGTGGTGACCCGCTTCAACGCTGCCGGCACCGCCATTCTGGCCTCTACCTACCTGGGCGGCTCCACCAGCGAGGCAGGCTCCGTGTCGTTGGTGCCTGGCGGCCTGGCGGTGGACCCTGCTACCGGCGACGTGCTGGTGGCCAGCGCCACGCAATCCTTTGATTACCCCCTGCTGAACGCCGCCCAGACCACCAGGACCGGCGGCTACGAGGGCGTGCTTACCCGCTTTACCCCCGGGCTCACGGCCTTGCGGTGGTCGACCTACTTGGGCGGCAGCGGCGACGACCGGGCCCACGACGTGAAAGTGGCCGCCAACGGCGACGTGTACGTGTGCGGCGGCACCGCCAGCACCAACTTGCCGCTGGGCACGCCCGGCGTGCTGCCGGCGGCCCCCGCCGGCAACAACGGCTTTGTGCTGCGCTACAGCGCCGCCGGCCTGCGCCTGGGCGGTACCTACCTGGGCACCGCCGGCGCGGACGTGGCCCGTTTTCTGGACTTCGATGCCAGCGGCCAGGTGTTGGTGGGGGGCGCTTCGGACGGCGCCTACCCGCGCACTGCCGGCGCCTACGGGGCCGTGGTGCCCGGCAGCACGGGCTTCTTCGTGCACGCCCTCAACCCGGCGCTCAGTGCCACCGTTTTCAGCACCCAGGTGAGCGTGGTTGCCGGCAGTTCGCTGATGAGTTCGAACGTGCTCACGGGCTTCGGGCGCGACAACTGCGGACGGCTCTACTTCAGCACCTACGGGGGCAACCTGCCCAGTCCGGGCTGCCCGCGCACCGCCGATGCTTTTTCAAGCCAGTCGCGCAGCCTGTACCTGGCCGTGCTGGCCGAAAACGCCACGGCCCTGCTTTACGGCACCTACGTGGGCGAAGCCAACTCAAGCACGGGCACCTCATTTGGCACCCACACCCACTTCGCGGCTTCCAACCACGTGTCGCGGGCCGGCGTGCTGTATCACCTTACCTGCAACAACGGTCGCACGTTTGGTACCACGCCGGGGGCGTTTTCCAGCGGTGCCACCGGCGGCCTCGACGGGGCGGCTTTCAAGTTTGACATGGCGCCTTCGGCCAGCAGCGCCATCCAACTGGCCGTGTCCACGCCCCCCGCGGGTTGTGCTCCCTACGGCGTGCAGTTTGCCAACACAACGGTTGGGCCCCTGACTTACAGTTGGGATTTCGGCGACGGCAGTCCGCTGGACACGGCCAAGGCTCCGCGCCACGTCTACACGGCCAGCGGCACCTTTACTGCCCGGCTTGTGGCCACCCGCCGGGTCGCGGCGGCCGGGTGCGGAGGGGGGCCTTACTCCCTTGCCATTCCCGTGGTGGTGGCCGCACCCGCGCCCGTGCGCACCGTGGCCGATTCGTTGGGGTGCGGCCGCTCGCTCACGCTCAATCCCGCCAGCCTGGCCCCCAACGGCCGAGCCTATCGCTGGAGCACCGGAGCCGTCACGGCCACCTTGTCCGTGGCCGCCGCCGGCCGCTACACCGTTGAGATTGACGAAGGCCAGCCTTGCCCTTCGTTTATCCAGTATGACATTGCCGACGCCCCGGGCCCTCGCATGCGCCTCGTGGCCGACTCGGTGGGATGTGGGCGGTCCTTGGTGCTCGAGCCGCTTCGGCTGCTGCCGGCCGCTCCGGGCCGCACCTTCCGTTGGAGCACCGGGGCCACCACGCCCACCGTTGCAGTGACGGCCGCCGGCCGCTACCGCGTCGAAATTGAACGGGGAGCCGCACTGTGTCCGATGGTGTTTGAGTACAAC
>DASVTG010000700.1:0-11998 GCA_036387695.1 Hymenobacter sp.
CGCCGACCGGGGTAGCCAATACACCAGTGTGGCGTGCCGCGCCCGCATTCACCAGGCCGGCGCCTTGTCCAGCTTCAGCCGGCCGGGCAATCCCTACGACAACGCGCAGGCCGAAGCCGGCTGGAGCACCCTCAAAACCGAGCTGCTGCCCGGGGGCAGCCCCTTTGCCTCGCTGGAAGAGGCCCGCCTGGAGGTCGCCCACTACCTGGACGCCTACTTCAACCTCGACCGCCGCCTCTCCGCCCTGGGCTACCGCTCGCCCCACCAATTCGAACACGACCTGAAAACCACCCTCTCTTAGCTCACTGTCCGTTTTTACTGGACCGCCCCAGTACCCACTTTAGGTTTTACGTAAAGGACCTGTGTGCTTGCAGAATTATTATAAAATCTAAAAGGAATCTTACGTTATTTCTTTTGAAAAAAGAGCACAATACAAGTTAGTAGATTTCACAACTGCTTCTATCAGAGGTCTGAATACTTTTTTTTGAGATGGTAATGCAGCCAAGGCTTCTATTTGTTTTAGATGGCCCGTTTCTGGCTCAATATGCAGGTTTCCAAAAGTTGTTTTTAACCTATGTGCTTCGTGAAGCACCACAGGCCAGTCCTCGTTTTCGATGGCATCACGCAGGGTTTGGACCTGAACGGGAACATGTTTAACAAATAGAGTAAGCAGTTGATGAATAAATTCTTTATTTTCAGCAAGCTTGCCGAAAATGTCAAAATCGTAGCACAACTCCTGAGCAACGGTGGTAGGGGCAACCAAAGGCGGAGGCAAATCTACATGTTCGCCGCGAGCAGCTTGTGCGAGAAGCTTGTAAAGCGTCGCCTCGTGATAAGGCTTGATAAGGTAGTCCGTGAACCCGAGAGCATGAATTGAGTCAGCATTGACCCGAATCGCATCGGCGGTAATGGCTATAACGGGTGTGGCTTGGTTGGGCCCAGCTTGCGCGCGCAGTTGAGCAGTAGCTTCGATTCCATCCAGAAACGGCATCTGCACATCCATCAGAATGAGGTCATATTTATGCTGAAGGGCTTTGAGTAAAGCCTCCTCGCCATTCTGAGCCATGTCCACATTCACTTGCCATTGGCCAAGCATCGAAACTGCAATGAGTTGGTTGACCGCGTTGTCTTCGACAAGCAAAATGCTTAGGTTTTTTAGTAAGTCAATTTGCAGATAAACTTCGGATTTTTTCTCCAGCGGCTTATCGCTTAGCACGTAAGGAATGGTAAAATGAAAGCAACTTCCCTTGCCTAATTTGCTGACGACCCCAATGCTTCCACCTTGTAGCTCTACAATGCTTTTGCAAATGCTTAAGCCCAGCCCCGTGCCACCGTAGAGGCGTGGAATGCTACTGTTGGCTTGTTGGAAGCTATGAAATACCTGGCCGAGGTTATCAGGACTGATGCCAATGCCCGTATCGGCCACTGTGAACGTAACGGGCAGTGCCAAGTCATTCTGTTGGCCAGCTTCAACGGTAATTGTAATTGTTCCGTGAGGAGTAAACCGAATAGCGTTGCTCAATAAATTGACCAGCACTTGACGCAGCCGAAAAGGGTCTCCCAAGACTTGGGGCAAATTCGCCTCCAAGCCCACAATGCGTAACAGTAGACCCTGCTCATCCATTTTGAAGGCAAGCGAACGGGCTACTTCCAGCACCGTCTCGCCAACGTCAAATGGGATGCTCTCAAGGCTTAGTTGCCTGGATTCAATTTTTGCAAAATCCAGAATGTCGTTGATAACCACCAACAGATTATCGGCGGTGGATAGGATAATATCAACGTAATCGGTTTGCTCCTCCGATAAAGACTCTTTTTTGAGAAGCTCAGCCAATCCCATCACTCCATGCAGAGGGGTGCGAATTTCGTGACTCATGTTAGCCATAAAAACCTGCTTCGCTCGCATCGATTCTTCAGCCGTTTGCCGAGCCTGCTTTAGTTCTGTGACGTCGGATGAAAAGGTAATTAAGTAGCGGACACCGTCGTTTCTCACCAACGGACTTTTGGTGGTGTGATACCACACAATCCGCCCGTCTTTCAGTTTGAAAGACTCTTCAAACGATTCAGGGACATCAATTGGTGGCGTGTAGTGCCGAATCCTTGGTTCAGTAATCGTCTCTGTTAGTGTTTCTTCACCCTGCTGGCGCAGAAGTTTTATGTAACTTTTGTTGGCAAGAACACAACGACCTAATTCGTCTTCAACGTAAACCAAGTTGGGGCTGGTGTCAATAACTTGGCGCACCAAATCTTGTTGGTACTCAAGTTGATGCTCAGTATGCTGAAGCTGACTAACTATTTCCGTCAAAATAGGAGCCGGTGTCGGAATCGTAATCGCCCCTATTTTGAGTACCTCAAGCTGGAGTGCCTCCAGTTGAGCCCTTAACAGGTGGGATTCTGCTTCGGCCGCTTTGCGGCGCTGACGTTCGGCTACTATTATTTTATTAAAGTTCATACCAAGAAAAGTGCAGTCCCCTATAGGTCCTTGCTTTGTAAGTTATCTACTCCAGATGAAAAAATGAAAAGTATAGCAAGTTCAAAAAATATAATAAATGGACTACAATCATAAAACCATGCTCTTGAACTTCACGCGCAGTAGCTGAGATGTTAACGGACAGCTTTTTGGTTAGCCATCAGAAACATAAAAGATTGCGGACGCCAATAAGGCGGCCTACGCCAGCGAAAACGCTTTTGAAAGCGCCAGCAACTTCTCCTCCAGCTCCCGGGCGGCCAGCGCGCAGACGGTTTCTATCTTCGAAAACAAAGACAGCAGCCCGGTCATGGTCTCTTGGCTGGCGCCGTCGCCCACGGAAATCAGGTTGACGGCCATGCCCTGGATGGATTTGGTGATGTCTTCAAATTCCGGATTCATGCCCATGGTGGCAAACGTGGGGATGATGGAGTGCGTGGCGCGCTTGAGGGCAATCCAATCCTTTTCGGCGATGGCCTTCTTCATGGTTTGCACCAGTTGCGGAATCTCCTGCAAGTACAGGCCAATCATTTCGGCCATGCGGGCGTCGCTTTTGGTTATCCGCTTCAGGTAGTCAAAGTTGACGCAGGTGAGGGGCTGGTGCTGCCGGTCGCCCGGGACGGGCGCGACACTGGTCTTGTCCTGATGCGCCTGCTTCAGGTACTTGCTGATTTTGCTGTAAAGCACCTTGTCGTCAATGGGTTTCGAAATGTAATCGTTCATGCCCACGGCCTTGCACTTCTCCACGTCCACCGTGGTTACGTCGGCCGTGAGGGCGATGATGGGCACCTTCAGGTGCAGTTCGTTGCGGATGTACTCGGTGGCCTCAAACCCGTTCATGACCGGCATCTGCAAATCCATGAGCACGATGTCGTAACGGGTGGTGCGCAGCTTTTCGAGGGCTATTTTCCCGTTGCCGGCCACGTCCATTGCAAAGCCAAAATCTTCCAGCAGCGTCTTCATCAGCAGCTGGTTGAGGGCGATGTCTTCCACCACCAGGATTTTGACGTCCTTGAATCCGGTTTCCAACTCGATGGTCAAGCCCGATTCGGCATCTGCTTTTTCGGTCGTTTTGCCAAAGCTCAAAATGAAGCTGAAGGTGGAGCCCACGCCCACTTTGCTTTTCACGTGGATGGTGCCGCCCTGCGGCTCCACCAGGTTTTTGACAATGGCCAGGCCCAGCCCCGTGCCGCCGTACAGGCGGCTGGTGCCGCTGGTGGCCTGCTGGAAATCGTCGAACACGGTGCCCAGCTTGCCCTCCTCAATGCCGATGCCGGTGTCAGTGACGGCAAACTCCAGGATGACTTTCTCCGGGTCCTGCACCAGCATCCGCACGCCCACCGTGATGGTGCCTTCGCTGGTGAACTTGACGGCGTTGCTCACCAGGTTCAGGATGACCTGGTGCAGGCGCACCGGGTCGCCCACCAGCACGTCCGGGATTTTGGCGTCGTAATCCATCACCAGGGCCAGGTTCTTCTCCTGAATCTTGGTCTCGAACAAGTGAACCATGGCCGACACCGACGCCGAAAGCTTGAACGGAATCTGCTCAAACGTCATCTTGCCCGCGTCCACCTTGGCCAGGTCCAGAATGTCGTTGATGAGCACAATCAGCGTGTCGCCGCTGAGCTTGATGGCCGTCAGGTACTCCCGCTGCTTGTCGGTGAGCTCCGTCTTGAGCACCACCTTCGTGAAGCCGATGATGGCGTTCATGGGCGTCCGAATTTCGTGGCTCATGTTGCTGAGGAACTGCTGCTTGGCCTTCACGGCGCTTTCGGCTTTGGCCTGCGCTTCCTCGGCCAGCACCGTGGCGCGCTCGGCCGCGAACTTGGCCTCACTCAGCTCCGTGGCAATGCGCGTCTGGTCGGTCACGTCGCGGGCCACACTCACCACGCCCAGCACTTTGCCTTCGTCGTTCTTGTACACCGAGCCGTTGAAGAGCACGTCCGTCAGCTTGCCGTCTTTGTGGCGCAGGGTGAGGGGCGAGTCGGCCACCGTGCCCTTGGCAAACACTTCCTGGTACACCTCGCGCGCCATTTGCGGGTCGGTGAAATACACGAAGAAATCGGAGCCAATCAGCTGCTCGCGCTCCATGCCGGTGATGTTCACCGTGGCCAGGTTCATGTCCGTGATTTTGCCTTCCGGGCTGATGGTCACCAGCGGGTCGCGGCTGGCCTCAATCAGCCCGCGGGCGTAGTTGGCCACGCGCAGCTCGGCCGCGCGCTTCACTTTCTCGTCGTTCTGAAACGCCAGCTCCTTGTTGGCAATGACCAGCTCCGCCGCCCGCTTCTCCTTCTCATCGTTTTGAAACGCCAGCTCAATGTTGGCGACGCTCAGCTCCTGCGCTCTTTTTTCCTTCTCGTCGTTTTGAAAGGCCAGCTCCGCGTTGGCAATAATGAGTTCTTGGGCCCGCTTTTCCTTTTCGTCGTTCTGAAAAGCCAGCTCTTTGTTGGCAACGCTTAATTCCTGGGCACGCTTTTCTTTCTCGTCGTTCTGAAACGCCAGCTCGGTGTTGGCGACACTCAGTTCCTGGGCCCGCTTCTCTTTCTCGTCGTTTTGGTACACCAGCTCCTCGTTGGCAATGCTGAGCTCGTCGGCCCGCTTTTCCTTTTCGTTGTGCTGGAAAGCCAGTTCCTTGTTGGCGATGCCCAGCTCCGTGGCCCAGTTCTTCTCGGCCACTTCCCGGGCCACAACCACCGCGCCCAGCACCGCGCCCATCTCGTCCTTGTTCACGGAGCCGTCGAACAACACCTCGGTCAGGTTGCCACTGCGGTGGCGGAGCGTGAAGGGCAGGTTGCTGACCATGCCGTTGGCCACGACCTGTCCGTAAGCCTCCCAAACCAGTTCCGGCTCGGTGAAAAAGGCAAAGAAATCCGCCCCCATCAAGGCATCACGGTCTACCCCCGTGAGGGTCGCCGCGGCCTCGTTGGCGTCCGTGATGTTGCCTTGCAGGTTAATGGTGACCAGTAAATCCTGGCTGGCTTCCATAAGCCGCCGATACTTCTTTTCGCTTTCCTTCATCGTGTGGGTTTACCAGCCCATCGGGCAGGCGTTAACTTGTTTATAGGTGGGGCGTGACTTTGCTGAGAAGAAAAGAAGGCAGCCCCGCTTGAACAGAGATTGATTGGTATTGATATAATGCAAGAAAAAACCTAAGCGTGTACCCATTATAATTCTGATAACATGCAAGGTAACGGTTCTGTCTCTCCTGAAACGTTACATCCCGGGCAGCCCAGGCGTGTCGTCACCGCCGCGCTGGCTATAGGGCTAGTGGTCAGGCTTAGTGGCCGGTTTCGGCTCCTGGGCATAACTCGTTATTTCTTTGGCCTCGCCATTTTACCGTGGTTGTTCGATGCTGCAGAAGAGGCGAGCAACCACCGGGCCCTCCCGGCATTCGGACCGTTTCCCGAACGGACTGCCCCGGAGCTGGTGGCCGCGCAACTTTTCCCTTGCGACCTCCTCAAGCCCACCCGCTGGCGTCCCTCTTTTGTTCTTGCGTCCAACGCTGCGCCCGTGGGCCCGCTCCAACCAAGACCCGCGCTTGTCCTTTGTTGCGCAGAACCGACCAGCTAAGTAGCTTCTGCTGCGCAAACGGCTTACGTCCGTTTTTCTTTTTCTGCAATGAACCGATTTGACCGCGTCACGGCGATGCCCCTCCACCTGCAAGCCAAGCGTAAAGTGAGCGGGGCCGCCCTGGCCGAGCAGTTCGGCGTGAGTTTGCGCCCCGTCTACCCCGACCTGCGCACGCTGCGTTGGTGCTCCCGCTGGCAACCGTGGTGAACCGGCAGAACCCCCTTGTTATCGCTCATATACAACAGGTTATCTTCACTGAGCCGGCCGCCTCCAAAGCAGGCCTTCAGCGGGCAGCGGACGACAACAGGTCCTCGGCTTCGAGAAGAATCGTGGCACTGATTAGCAAATCGTGCAGCAGCAACACCTCTTCCAGCGTGAAGACAAAAGCCTGCTGCGTCACCAGGCCGGGAAGCACGAGGCACCGGGCCAGCGGGTCGGGCGCCGGGTGGGTGTGCCGCTCGTAGAGGGCGGCCACCTCGGTGCGCCAGGCCGGCAGCTCGTGTCGTTTCAGGCGTAGCGCCACGTTGCCGAAGTATAAATGCAGGCAGCAGCCGGTGCGGCAGCGCGAAATACAACCCAATTCGTTGTGGTGCAGGTAACGGCACATGGCATTGGCGGAAATGGATGAACAAGGAACGCCTGCCGAAAGCAGCCCCGGGGACTACTGGACGGCTGTTGGCCCAGCTAGTTGACGGCGACGCCCCGCAGGGCCGCGCAGGCCCAGATTATTGGGCGATTAGCGGATGGAACTGGCTGCAACTACCTGCCCGGCGGTTGGGCTCGGAACAGGCAAGAACGACCGTTAGAATGGTTTCGCTACTGCCTTTCAAAACCGCTCTTGGCTAGTGGGAACAACGTGAAGTGCTGGCAAAACTATCAACCGAAGCGCACACCACAAGCTTATTTAGAATTATTCTAAATAAAATTTTTATCCCATCAAATCTGCTATACCTTTGCCATTGTTTAGAATCATTCCAAATAGTGCTAGCCATGGCTCCCCGACTTTTCTGCTTTGCTTTTTTCCTGCTTTCCCTGTGTGCGCTGCCTGTTTGGGCGCAGCAAACGGGCACCCTCACGGGCCGCGTGACGACCACCGACGGCGACCCGGTCGAGTCCGTGACCGTCGGCGTGCAAGGCCAGCCCCTGGGGGGCATCACCGACGGCGAGGGCCGCTACCGCATCAGCGCGGTGCCGGAAGGCACGCACACGGTGGTGGTTTCTTTCGTGGGGCTCAAGCCTGCCCAACAGCAGGTGACGGTGGCCGCCGGCCAGCTCGTCACCCTGGACTTTCGCTTGGTTGAGAGCACGGCCCAGTTGCAGGAAGTCATCGTGCAGGGCACGCGCACCAACCGGTTTGCCCGCACCAGCAGCGAGTACGTGGGCAAAATGCCCCTCAAGAACCTGGAAAACCCGCAGGTATACGCCACGGTGGGCAAAGAGCTGCTCACCGAGCAGCTCGTGTTCACGGCCGACGACGCGACCCGCAACGTGCCGGGCTTGCAAAAAATGTGGGAAGCCACCGGGCGCGGCGGCGACGGCGGCGCCTTCTACAGCAGCCGGGGCTTCATCCTCTCAAGCCAGCTGCGCAACGGCGTGGCCGGCAACGTGACCAGCGACATCGACGCCATCAACCTGGAAAAGCTGGAGGTGATAAAGGGGCCGTCGGGCACGCTGTTTGGCAGCGCGCTCACTTCCTACGGGGGCTTGCTGAACCGCGTGACCAAGAAGCCGCTCGACACGTTTGGGGGCGAGCTGAACGTGGCGGCCGGCAGCTACGCTTTCCACCGGGTAAGCGCCGACGTGAACACGCCGCTCAACGCTGCTAAAACGCTGGCCTTCCGCCTGAATACGGCGTACACCTACGAAGACAACTTCCAGAACGCCGGCTACACGGGCTTTGCCAGAAACCTGGCTATTGCCCCGAGCCTGCAATTTCGGCCCACTGACCGCCTGACGGTTAACCTGGATGCCGAAGTGTTTCGGGGCACCAACGTGGGCAAGCAGATTATCTTCTTCTACGAGCCGTCGGCGCTGCTGGGCGTTTCGCGGGCCGAGCAGGTACCACTCGACTACCGGCAGTCGTACCAGGGCGCGGGCCTGACGCAGGATTCGCGCAGCACCAACCTGTTTGGGCAGGTGCAGTACAAGATTTCGCCAAATTTTACCTCGACTACTTACCTGACGTCGAGCCACAGCTACTCGGACGGGTTCGGGCCGTATTTCTACCTCGTGTCGGACAGCTCGGCCTTTCCCGGTACCCGCCCGGCGCCCGGCACCCACACGCTGGCCCGCGCCGACCAGTCGACGGGCAACAGCCGCCGCACCCTGGTGGAGGCCCAACAGCTGTTCAACGGCGATTTTAAGGTGGGCCGCCTGCGCAACCGCGTGGTGCTGGGCCTGGATTTCCTGCGCGTCGATTCCGACGTGAATTTCCTCGGCGGCGACTTCGATAGAATCCCGTTGAATGCCTCCAGCGCCGCCATTCGGGCCTTCAATGGCACGAGCGTGGCCGCTGCGTACGCCGCCAACGCGCCGGGCAATTACATCGTCAACACCAAGTCCAACACCTACAGCGCCTTCGTGTCGGATGTGCTCAACCTGACCGAGCAGCTGAGCGTGCTGGCCGCCCTGCGCGTCGACCACATCGACAGCAAAGGCGGGCTGGTTTATACGCCAACCCTGGCCTACACACAAACGACGTTGTCACCGAAGTTCGGCGCGGTGTTCCAGCCGGTGAAGGACCGGGTGGCCTTCTTTGCCAACTACCAAAACAGCTTTAACAACCCGGGCATTTACCTGGCCTCCGACGGCAGTCGCCCGCTGGCCCGGCTAGAGCGCGCCAACCAGTGGGAAGGCGGCGTTAAGCTGGACGCGGCCGGGGGCCGCCTGAGCGCCACCATAAGCTATTACGACATTGATGTGAAACACCGGCTGCGGATTACCAACTATGGTGCGCTCGGCCAAGCCATCAGCGTGCAGGATGCCGGGCAGCGCAGCAAGGGCGTGGAAGTTAACGTAGTGGCCAACCCAGTGCGCGGATTTAACGTGGTGGGCGGCTTCTCCTATAATGAATCGATGTTTGAAACCCCGGATGAAACCGTGAACGGCCGCCGGCCCAACACCGCGTCCTCTCCCATCGTGGCCAACGCCTGGCTGAGCTACCGCCAGCCCGAGGGCGTGCTCAAAGGCCTGGGCGCGGGCTTTGGGGGCAACTACGCCAGCGACAACCGCATTCAGAACACCACCACCAACGTGTTCACGCTGCCCGCCTACACCGTGCTCAACGCCAGCGTCTTCTACGACCAGCCCAAGTTTCGCCTGGCGGCCAAAGTCGACAACCTGACCGACCAAAAGTATTGGATTGGCTACACCACGATGAACGCGCAGAAGCTGCGCAGCATCATCGGCAGCGTGGCGTACAAGTTTTAAGCAGGCACCGACCAGAACAGGAACGTTCTGCTGGGTGCTGCCGCCCCAGGCTGTTTTGAATTGACCAACCGATTTTCACGTCCTCTTCCATGACCATCAAAAAAGCCATCGGCAAACTGCACCTCTGGTTGGGCCTGGGCTCGGGTCTGGTGGTGTTCATCGTGAGCCTGACGGGCGCCATTTTCACGTTTCAGGACGAAATCCGGGACCTGACCGAGCCCTGGCGCAAGGTGGAAGCCTCTGCCACGGCGCCACTGCTGCCCTCTCGCCTGCAGGCCGCCGCGCTGGCAAAACACCCCGGCGTGGCAAAAGCCACGACGTGGGTGACCTACTTTGGCCCCGGGCGCTCGGCCACGGTGTTCTTCACCGACCCCACCGGTGCGCCCACGCAAGTGTACCTGAACCCCTACACCGGCCGGGTGCTGCACGAGCAAGACCTGCGCCGCCACTTCTTCAGCATCGTGCAGGAAATTCACATGACCCTGCTGCTGCCCGCGGCGGTGGCCAAATGGGTGGTGGGCGGCAGCGTCATCGTCTTCTTGGTAATGCTGGGCACGGGGCTGGTGCTGTGGTGGCCCAAGCGCCGGCAGGAACGCAAGCAGCGCTTCACCATCAAGTGGGGAGGGCGTTGGCGGCGCGTCAACTACGACCTGCACAACGTGCTGGGCTTTTACGTCGCCAGCATTGCCGGGGTGCTGGCCCTCACGGGCTTGTTCATGATTTTTCCGGTCCTGCTCGATGCGGCCGTGCTGGTGGCCAACGGCGGCCGGACGTATCCGCAGGAAAAAGTATTGCCCAAAGTCGATACCCTGCAAGCCGTGACGGCGGCCGTCCGGCCACTGCCCGACGTCGTTTACCGCGCGGTGCTGCGCCGCTCGCCGGGGGCCGAGATGGTGCTCCTCGGGCCGACCGGCACCGGCAAGGAGCCGGCGTACTGCTGGGCCTACCAGCGGGCGCTGCATTACTACCACCGCGACGAATACGCGTTTCACCCGGTGTCGGGCCAGCTGTTGCAGGCCCGCTTCCACGCGGGCAAAAGCACCGGCGGCAAGTTGTCCGACATGAACTACGACTTGCACACCGGCCAGATATTGGGCTTGGGCGGCAAAATCGTCGCCTTTCTGGCCAGCTTGATTTCGGCCAGTCTGCCCGTGACGGGCACCTTGCTGTGGTGGGGGCGCCGCAACAAAAAACTTAAAAAAAGCCCTCCCCGCCCGCAGCTCAGTTACCCAACACGTGCGCTATAGACTAGAGCGCACGGCAGATGCCCTGCCCTTGATAAAGGCAGCAGGGGCGTCTTAACGGGAAATGGCCGCCGCTGCCCCGCAGCAACTTGAGCCCCGTCACCATCCCAAAAAAGCCAGGGTCGTGTTTCCGGCAAATGCGGGGGAATTCGATAGCAGGCACAGAAACCGATGCCCTTCGTTGAGGTCAATTAAAGGGGGCTGTTCGTTGACAACATGCCCTGTTCAGCCCCCTTCTCAGCATTGCAGACCGAGGGGCAACCCCAATAAAAAACCCTCACTGCACTGCGCAATGAGGGTTTTCGTGAGGCGTATTGGGCTCGAACCAACGACCTCCACCGTGTCAGGGTGGCGCTCTGAACCAACTGAGCTAACACCCCTGCATTGGCCAGGCACTGGCGTGCGGCCGCTCCAAAGGTAATGCTTCGGGGCAGATGCTCGAGTAACGGAGGCGTTTTTTTCGGGCCCAACGCACCGCCAGGCAACTTTCTGAGGCCGGGAAAGTATAGGGCAAACGGGAATAGAACTCTTTCCTGGCTTGCCCCATTTTCCTCACCTTCTTTCACCCATGAAAAAGACTCTCCTGTTTTTACTACTGGCGCTGGCCTCGGGCCCGGCAGCTTTTGCCCAAGCAGCCCCGGGCGGGGCCCAGTCCTCTAAAGACTACACCGGCGGCGCCACCGCCGAGTCGGGCAACACCGGCTTCGGCATCAAAGGTGGCTACAACCTCAACGGCTTGCGGGGCGACGACATCAGGGGCATCGACCGCAACGCCCGCAGCGATTTCCACGCCGGGGTGTACGGCCAGTTCGGCTTCAACGAGTTTTCGTCGGTTCAAGCGGAGCTGCTGTATTCGCGTCAGGGCTTCGAAGCCAATACTGGCGTTGGCTCCACCGTTCGGCAAAAATACCGCATGGACTACCTCATGCTGCCCGTGCTGTACGTGGGCAATTTCACCGAGAACCTGAGCTTTCACATCGGTCCGCAGGTGTCGCTGCTCACCAACATTCGGCGGGGCGACGACAACCTGGACATCGCCGCCAACGGCTTCAACTCCCTGGATTTTGGGGGAGCCGGCGGGCTTGAAGCCCGCCTGGGTCCCGCCCGCATAGGCGCCCGCTACAACCTGAGCCTGGGCAAAATATTTGAAGACGGCAACAGCCAGACGGGCACCATCAACCAGGAATTTTCCAACAGCAAACTTTACAACAACTTGCTGCAGGTCTACGTGGGCATTGGTTTCACGCAGTAGGCCGCATTATTTAGAGCGGTTTCAGAAGGCAGTAGCGGG
>DASVTG010000701.1:0-4086 GCA_036387695.1 Hymenobacter sp.
CGTCTCTACAGGTCGTGCTGGTGTGCGAAGGGCATTTCCGGTTGTTTGCCGCACTTCGCCGTAAACCCGACCGTAGCGGTTAAACCTTACCGCCACCTTAACACCACTTCGATGTCGACCCCCGAGCAGAAATTCACCGTTGAGCGTTTGTCCTTCACTTCCTTGTCCGAGTTGCCCAACTCCTGGAAAAACGAAGACTACAAAGAGCTCTTGAAGAAGATGAACTACGACAATCCGGACGGCATAAACCCGGCGGAGCTAAAGGAAATGTGCCTGATGTCCTTCACCGACCAGGAGCCGCGCGAAGCCGCCGAAATCGTGCTGGGTTACCTGTTTCCGGAGGAGCTGAACGCCGGGCAAATCGAGAACCTGTCGCACCAGATGCTCACCGAAAAGCTGTGGGAAGAAAACCCCGAGCTGCCGCTTCACAAAGGCTTTTACCAGGCCACCGAACTGCTGCACACCGCCTACAACGGCACCTTTCCGCGCACCCAGGCCGTGCAGTTTGAAGTGAAATGCACGGCCGAAAACCCCGAGGCCCTGGCCGTATTTGAGGGAGCCGCCGAACCGGCGCTGCTGCGCCTGCTGGCCCAGGGCCTGCCCGACAGCGCCCTGATTAACCGCCTGTTCACCGCGCAGCTGGCGGGCCTGGCTTTTGCGGAAGCAAAGTCAATGATTTGGCAGCTCAGCACCTCGCAGCAAACCGATAATTCGGTGGTTTTTGAGGTCGTCAGCTCGGCGTATTGGCTGGACGAGTTCAAATACGCCGACGTGTACGAAGCTGCCACCCACGCCGACGCGGCCGTGGACGTGGCCGAAGCATAGGGGCGACGCGGCGGCCAGGCCGGCTGCTGCCGTACGCACCCAGCATTTTAACGTATGTTGGCAAGCCCGTGCGCAGCAGCTTTGCTGCGTAAACCAGCAATAGCCGCATCCCCCATGAAATCCTTTCCCTTGCGACGCGTGCTGCTATCGGTGCTGCTGCTGGGAATACTGGGGGTGCTGGCGGCGGCCTGGCTGCTGGGCAGCGACTACGGCCGGCGCCGGGTGGCCCAGGCCGTGCGCCGGGGCCTGACGCACGATTCGGAGCTGGTGCTGGGCCCGTTTGAAGTGGAGCTGTCGCCCTGGCGCGACTTCCCGCACCTCACGGCGTCCCTGCACCACATCAGCCTGACCGATACTTCCTACCGGCAGCGGGTGCCGGTGCTGCGCGTGGGCCGGGCCGACCTGCGCCTGGCGCCGGCCGGCCTGCTGCGTGGGCAGGTGCGCGTGCGCCGCCTGGTGATAACCGACGTGGACTTCCGGGAACGCGCCGACTCCCTGGGGCGCACCTGGGGCCTGCGCGGCAAGCGCCGCAAAGGCACCGGCTCGCCGCCCCTCTTCAACCTGGAGCTGGACGAGCTGCTGGTGAACAACTTTCGCATGAGCTCGCTCAACGGCTATTCGCGCAGCGCTTTTGGGGCCCGGGTGCGGCAGGCCCGGCTCACGGCGCGGCTGCGCGGCGGCACCCTGCGCGTGGCTGGCACCCTGAACGGCGAGCTCAGCTACCTGCGCACCCGCGCCGGCACGCTGTTTGAGCGCGAGCCGGTGCAGGCCTGGGTGCACTACGTCTACACGTTTCGGGAGCGGCAGGGCCTGCTGTGGAAAACCCGCGCCACGCTCAACGGCGACACCATCCGGGTGAGCGGCACCCACACCGTGGACCCCAACCAGCCCGTGGGCACCATGCTGAAGCTGCGCTTCGTGGGCAACCAGCCGCTCACCGAAGTGCTGCGCGCCGCCCTGCCGCCCCGGCTGGAGCCCTACCTGGCCGGCGCCACCAGCCCCAGCAAAGCCCACATTCACTACACCATCACGGGGCTGAGCGGGCCCACCGTCAGCCCCCGCAACGTGCTCACCTTTGGCCTGCAAGGCGCCAGCTTGCAGTGGCCCGGCGCCGCCCGGCGCATCAGCCGCTGGGACTTGCGCGGCACCTACGACAACGGCCCCGGTCACAGCATCAACTCGACGGTGCTTACCCTCAAGCGCTGCCGCATCTACTCTTCGGCGGGCCGGCTCGACGTGGCCCTCACGCTGCGGGACTTCTCCCGGCCTTACGTGGACGGGCATTTTCAGGGCCGCACGGAGCTGCCGGAGTTTGCGGCGGTGGTGGCGCCCGGCCGGTGGCAGGCCCGCCAAGGCATTGCCGACGTGGACGTGCGGGTGCGCGGCCTGCTGCCCGCCCTTCCGGGCAGGCCCAACCCGGGCGGCCGGGCCATTTCCGTGCGCGGCGCCGTGGCCCTGCGCAACGCCGCGTTTGCGCTGCCGGTGCGCGGCGCCGACGTGTCGGACCTGAACGTGCGGGTGGGGCTGCGAGACAGCGTGTGGCGGCTGTCCAACGCGTCCGGCGTGCTCAACGGCATGCGGTTTCGGGCGTCGGCCGTCACCACTTATTTGTACGATTACTTGAACGACGAGCACCCCACCGCCCGCATCAGCGGCAATTTTGCGGTGGACGAGCTGCACGTGGGGCGCCTGCGCGCACTGCTGCGGCCCGTGCCCCGCACGGCCGGGCCGGGTTTTGCGCCCACCAGCCTGCCCAAGCCCGCCCCCGCCCGGCGCGACCGCAGCCAGCTGGCCGCCACGCTGGCCAGCGAGCTGATTCCGCCGGGCCTGCTGCTGGACGTGGGCCTGCGCTGCCAACGCCTGCTGCTGGCCGCCGACACCCTGCGCGACCTTGCCGTGACCGTGCGGCACGACGGCCGGCGCGTGCAGCTGCTGAACCTGGCCGGCCGGGTGTGGGGCGGCGAGCTGCGCGGCGGCATGGGCTGGCCCACCGACCCCAACAACCGGGTGGCGCCCGTGCAATACCAATTGGGCGTGCATTTCGCCCGCATCAACTACCACCAGTTTGTGGCCCGCCTGGCCCGGCCGGTGCCCCGGACCAAAGCGCGGGGGCCGAGCAGCCCCGCCCTGCGCGACTTGCTGCTGGCCGCCAACGGGCAGCTCGACGTGGCCATCGACCGCGTGCAGCTGCCCGAGGACGAGAGCCTGAGCGGCGTGAGCCTGCGGCTCGAAAAGAGTGGTTCCGCCCTGCGCCTGCCCTATTTGCGGTTTCGCACTTCGCAAGGCGGCCAGGGCGTTGCCACGGCCACGGCCCGCGTGGAAAACCTGCGCTTTGAATCCGCCGATGCCGACGTGACCCTGCGCTACAGCACCCTAGACGTGCAGCGCCTGTTGGCCGTGGTGGCCAGCCTGACCACGCCCGCCGACACCACGACCACCGCCGAAACCCGCGCCCGGGCGGCCCGCCGCGCCACCCGCCGCGCGGTGCGGCAGCAGTCACCGGAAAACACTTCGGTGCTGGCCAGCGGCACCCTGAGCGCCGTGCTCCGGGTGGAGGCCGACCAAGTGCAGTACGCCGCCATCCGCGGCAGCAAGTTTCGGTTGGTGTCGCGCCTGCGCGACGGCGAAGCGCGCCTCGACCACTGCACCCTGGACGCCTTGGGCGGCCGCGTCAGCCTGCGCGGGCTGATGGTGAGCACCGCCAGCCGCTTCCACCATCCCACGCAGGCGCAGCTGCAGCTGGAAGACGTGCAGCTGCCGGCCCTTTTCGCCGTCGCCACTTCTTTGGGCATCAGCGTGATGGCTGGCGAAAACATCCGGGGCAACATGAGCGGCGCGGTGGACCTGCGCACCGATTTGGGCCCCACGTTTCTGCCGGACTTGCCAAGGACGGTGGGCTACCTGAAAACCGATTTTCGCAACCTGGAGCTGCTGAACATCGAAGCCCTGACGGAGGCGTTGAAATTCATGAAGGCGGAGCGCACCAGCCACCTGTATTTCGAGCCGGTCAGCAGCGAGTTTTTGCTGGTCGATGGGCAGCTGCTCATCCCCGGCTTGCGCCTGAACAGCAACCTGAGCAGCCTGGAAGTGAGCGGCCGCTACGGCCTGGACGGGCGCAGCAACCTCTTTATTGGCCTGAAGCCGCTGCAAGCCCTGTTCGGCAGCAACGACAAGCGCATAGCCCGCATTCAGGAAGGCGAAACCAAGCCCAATGCCAACCGCAAACTCACCTACTTGAACCTGCGCCGCAACGGCCCCGGC
>DASVTG010000702.1:0-6264 GCA_036387695.1 Hymenobacter sp.
TTCCTCTTCCAGGGCCGGAAGATTGGCCATTTTCCACTGGTACACATCCTGCGAGCCGGTGCTGGTTTTCACCACGGCGGTGCCGGCGGGCAGCTGCCGCTCCTGGTAGCGCAGGGGCAAGGTGGCGGGCACGGTCACGCGCAGCGAGGCCGCTTGCACGGCCAGGCCTTCTTCGTCCTGCGGCTGCCATTCCGGGTAGAACAAGGTGTTGTCCGACACAATTTCGTAGTCGAACTCCACGGTGTAGGGCCCCTGCGGCTGGCGCAAGTCCGCGTAGCGCACCCGGATGTCGGTCATCATGCTGCCGCCCGCGTCGCCCATGCCTTGGTCGTGGATTTCGGAAGCGCGCAGCTGGTGCAGCAGCCGGCCGTCGGCGTCGTACACGGCGCCGCGCAGGTAGCTCAGGGTGTTCAGGGCATCGTAGTGCACGGCGTGCCGGCCGAAGTCGTCGCCGGTGGGGTCGAGCACGGTCACCGCCCGGTGCACGGTGTGCACCAGTCGCCCGGCCGATTTCACGGTCACCACTTCGTCGTCGGCCCGCAGCACGGCGTGGGCGCCCTCGCGCAGCGCCGCCGGAATGTCCGACACCGCGTATTTTGGTTGGGGAGCGGCCGGGTGCAGCAGCAGCGAGCCGCCCAAAGGCAGCACAGCAAATAAGGGTAGCAGGGCTTTCATGGTTTTAGAGAGCAATGAACAATGGAGAATGAGCAGGGGGCAAGGCGTGGCGTGGCTGGCGCGTTGTTCATTGCTCATTATTCATTGCCCATTGTCTTTTTAGGCTTTCTTTTTAATCACCAGTTTCTCGGCTTGCTTGGCGAGCATGAGCCGGTAGAACTCGCGCAGCGAAGTGTATTCCTCGGCCATGTACACGGTTTTGCGCAGGTTGAGGCGGCTGGTGAGCTGCACCAAGCCGGGCGTGCTGGCCGCAACGCTGTAGATGAAGCGCCCGCCGCCGTTGGGCAGGTCCACCACGGCGGGCTTGGGCATTTCGGCCAGCTCGTAGCCTTCCGGCAGCGTCAGCATCACCACCGTGGTTTCTTCCTGGGCCGCCCCAAAATCGACCGGGAACAGGCGGTCGTCGTGGCGGAACGGGTTCTGCTCGCTGCTGAAATGCTGCAGCGGGCTCAGGTAAAACGTGCCGGCCGTGGCGTTGTCCTCGGCGGCTTGGGCGAATTCGTAATTCACGGCCAGGGGCTTGGCCACGTTTTCGCGCTCGGCCACCGTAAACTTGGGCACCGTCCAGCCGCTGTGCGGGCGCGTCAGCTCGGCCAGGTACTTCTTCTCGCCCAGGCGCGTCAGCTCTTTGCGGGCTTCCACGCCCGCGTAGCCGCCGTGCTCCTCGTGCACTTTGCCCGAGAGGCCGCCCTGCGCGTCCATCGCCAGGTTGACTTGCTGGTAATGTATCCGGCGCTGGCTGGGCGCCAGGTTGACCCAGCGGCTTTCGCTGGTGTTTTTCATCACCAAGCGGCCGGTTTGGTTGAGGCAGCGCTCGGGCAGCACGCCGCAGGGCAGCAGCGGCTCGGTGGCGTCCACCAGCAGCTCCTTGCCGTCGGCCAGGGCCACGTGCGCCACCACGTAGTTGAATTTGCTGAGCAGGGGCATGGTCTCGTTAGGGCGGCCGTGGCTGCGGGTGCTGAGCAGCACGGGGTTGGTCGTGAGGCCGGCGTCGCGCAGGGCGGCGATGAGCAGCAGGTTCACGTCGGCCGACGTGCCGCGGTGCGCGTCGTAGGCCTTGCGCAGCGAGCCTTCGCTGTAGTAGCGGTTGGTGCCGTCGTAGCGCACGCTGGCCATCACGATTTCGCGCACGGCCGCCGCGCGGGCGGTCGGGTCGGCGTGCAGCAGCGCCAGGGCCCGCATCTGGTCCTTGAGGAAGTTGCCCCGGTCCAGCTGCTGGCCGAACGACTCGTCGTTGAGCAGGTCCATGTCGATTTTGGCCCACGTGCCGGCCACGTTGCGGTAGCCCTGGCCGGGGTACCGCTCGCCGGCCAGCTCAAAGTCGATGCGGTCGACGTAGTCGCCGGAGGTGGTCATGTAGGGTTCTTCCCGGAAGGCGGGCACGTCCTTCATGGCCCAGCAGTAGCTGGTCAGGCGGGCCGTCACCACGTCACTGGAAGCCGCCTCGCGGGTGGTGCCCATGCCGCTGCCCGAGAAGCCGCCGGCGGTGTGCACCGTGAATTGCACCGGGTTGTTCGTTTGCGTGCGCACGGCCAGGGGGTGGTAGCCTTGCATCAGCATTTTGTAGTCGAAATACTCCGGGATGCCCACCCGGTACTCGCTCCAGCGCACCGGAATTTCCCACTGAAAGGTCCAGTCCTGCAGGTTGAACAGAAAGTCCGAAGTCACCGAATAGGCGTACTCAATCACCGAGCCTTCGCGCACGTCGGGCAGGGTAAACTTGCGCATGCGCAGGTTGGGCGTCACGTCTTCCATGAACGCGGCGCTGGTTTCCAGCTTGGTTTTGACTACTTGGCCGTTCACCAGGTTGTAGGTGGTGCCGCGCAGGCTGCCCATCTTCTCCGCGTTGGCCTCGCGGTGGTACAGCGGCACCCGCACCGTGGCCACGTCGTAGCCCGCTTTTTTGAGGATTTTGATGCGCGTGACCCGTTCGGTGAGCAGCTGAAAGCCGTTGTCGTTGTACTGGAAAGAAGTGGTGCCGTAGTCGCAAAGCACCACCGCCGACGCGGTGCTGTCGCCGACAAACGGAGCGGCGGTAAAGTCCTTGGGGTCGGGCTTGCCATACTTAATGGGTTCCGTCTGGGCGTGGACGGAGAACGCGCCAAGCAGAAGAGCTGCCAAGGCGGCCGGGAGGCGTAGGAGTAGTTTCATGCAGAAATAATGAAGGGAGAAAGGGTAATGATTAAAGGAATGAAAATAGTGAAATGTAAATACAGAAATCAACAGCTGCGGCCCAGCTGCAGCGAAGGCTGCTCAGCTACCCGACTTTTTCTGGATGATGAGTTTTTCGCTGTGGCGCGCCAGCATGATGCGGTATAGCTCGCGCAGCCCGGCGTACTGCTCGGCCGGATACACGGTGTTGCGCAGGCTGAGGCGGCTGGTGAGCTGCACCAAGCCGGGCGTGCTGGCCGTGACGCTGTAGATGAAGCGTCCGCCGCCGTTGGGCAGGTCCACCACCGCGGGCTTGGGCACTTCGGCCAGCTCGTACCCCGTGGGCAGGGTCAGGACCACCATCACGGTTTCTTCTTCGGGCACGCCCATGTCGACGGCGTACGACCGGGACTCGCGCCGAAACGGGTTTTGCTCGCTGCTGAAATGCTGCAGCGGGCTCAGGTAAAACGTGCCGGCCGTGGCGTTGTCCTCGGCGGGCTGGCTGAATTCGTAGTCCAGCGTGAGCGGTTTGCTCACGTCCTCGACCTGGCCCAGCGCCAGCTTGGCCACGGTCCAGCCCTCGTGCCGGTTGGCCACGCCGGCCAAGAACTTTTTCTCGCCCTCCGCCGCCAGCGTCTCGCGGCCGTCGGCGGCGGAGTAACCGCCGCGCTCTTCGTGGGCTTTGCCCTTCAGGCCGCCCTGCGCGTCCAGCGTCAGGGCTATTTGCCGGAAGCGCACGTGCCGCAGCGTGGGCGCCAGGTCCACCCAGCGCCCTTCGGCGTTTTTGTCGGCCGGAATCAAGCGGCCGGTTTGGTTGAGGCAGCGCTCGGGCAGCACGCCGCAGGGCAGCAGCGGCTCGGTGGCGTCCACCAGCAGCTCCTTGCCGTCGGCCAGGGGCACCAGGGCCACCACGTAGTTGAACTTGCTGAGCAGCGGAAACTGCTTGTCTATCCGGCCGTGGTCGCGGGTACTGAGCAGCACGGGGTTGGCGGTGAGGCCGGCGTCGCGCAGGGCGGCGATGAGCAGCAGGTTCACGTCGGCCGACGTGCCGCGGTGCGCGTCGTAGGCCTTGCGTAAAGACACCTCACTCGAATACCGGTTGGTGCCGTTGTAGCGCACGCTGGCCATCACAATCTGGCGCACAGCCGCCGCGCGGGCGGCCGGGTCGGCGTGCAGCAGCGCCAGGGCCCGCATCTGGTCCTTGAGGAAGTTGCCCCGGTCCAGCTGCTGGCCGAACGACTCGTCGAGCATCAGCCGGTGGTTGATTTTGGGCCAGGTATCGGTCAGGTCTTCGTACTCGCCCTCGCGCCATTGCTCGCCGGCCAGCTGGAAATCCAGGCGGGCCAGGTAGTCGTCGGCCGTGGTCATGTAGGGCTCCTCGCGGAAAGCCGGCACGTTCTTCAGCACCCACTGGTGGTCCTCGGTGCCCGTGGTGAGCGACAGGGTGCGGCTGGTGCTGGTGCCCCCTATTTTTTGCTCCACGCTCATGCCCGTCTGGCCCACGCTGGGCTTGTCCACGTCCAGCGGCCGGTAGCCCTGGTACACAATCTTGTACTTATAAAACGAGGGAATGCTCACCCGGTACTCGCTCCAGCGCACCGGAATGGCGTGCTGAAAGGTCCAGTCCTGGAAGTTGAAAACGAAGTCGGAGCGCAGCGTGTAGGCGTACTCTATCACGGAGCCCTCGCGCACGCCGGGCAGCGTGAATTTCTGCACGTCCACGTTGGCCGTGCGTTTTTCCAGAAAGGCGCCGCCGGGCTCGAGCTTGGTCTTCTCCACCGCGCCGTTCACCAGGTTGTAGGTGAAGCCGCGCAGGTTGCTCACTTTCTCGCGGTTCTCGTCGCGGTGGTAGAGCGGAATTTCGATGGTGGCCACGTCGTAGCCCGCCTTCTTGAGAATCTTGACGCGCGTAACCCGCTCGAACACCACCTGAAAGCCTTCGAGGTGGCCTTCCATGTGCGAACGGCCGTAGTCGCAGAGCACCACGGCCGCGGCGGCGCTGTCGGCCGCGAAAGGCGCGGCCGTGAGGTCCTGGTTGTCAATTTGGCCGAACTTAATCGGGTCGGGCAGGTTTTTGAGTTGGGCGTGAGCAGTGGTCGCCACCAGGCAGGCGCCAAGGAGCAAGGGCACGGTTTGCCGCCCAACGCGAAGCAGTAGAGGTGCTTGCACTGGCTAAAAAGAATGGGGTAGACGGTCTTCGAACCCCTAAAATTAGGGGCGTGAACTCAAAGCTGCTCCATCATCGCAATATTTATTTTCAGCGGTCGGCGCCTTGTTGGCAAGCGCTACACCACTTCCTCGGGAGTGGGCTGCGGCGCTGGTTCGGCCACGGCCACGGCGGCCACCGGGCTGGTCGATTTCAGGGTGAACAAATACGCCACGGCCCCCAGCACGCACAGCAGGCTCAGGCCGTGCACGTAGGGCAGCCGGCCGGGCAGGTTGGCGAATATCCAGCCCGCCAGCAGCGCCCCCAGGCCGATGCCGGTTTCGAGGGCGATGTAGATGGTGGCCACGGCCCGGCCCCGGTGCGCGGGGTGGCTCAGGTCGATGGTCCAGGCGTAGAGCGTGGGCGAATTCAGCCCCGCGCCCACGCCGAACACCACGGCCGCCGCCAGAAACCACGGCACCGACGGCGCCCACACCAGCAGCCCCAGCCCGGCCGCCAGAATCAGGGTGGACCAGCGCAACACCGGAATCCGGCCGTGCTCGTCCGACACCTTGCCGGCCAGCAGCCGGATGGCCAGCGAAGCCGCCGTGAAACAGACGTAGAACAAGCCCTTGGTGGGGCCCTCCAGGCCCAGCAGCCGGCTTTGGTCGGGCACCACGGTCAGCACGGCGCCGTAGGGAAACAGGCACAGGCCGGTGACCAGCGCCGCCGGCAACACGGCCGGCTCCAGCACTTCGCCCCATTTCAGCCGCAGCAGCCCCAGGCCAAACCGCTGCCGCTGCGCCACGGGCAGGGTTTCGGTGAGGGTGCCTTGCACCAGCAGCGAGAGCAGCGCCGCCGCGCTGGAGCAGTAAAACATGGCGTTGAGCGAAAACGTCTCCGCCACCCACGAGCCGAACGCGGGCCCAAACGCCATGCCCAGCGCCCCGGTCACGCCGAGCAGGCCCATGGCCTCGCCGCGCCGGTCCACGGGCACGATGTCGGCGATGAAGGCGGCCGTGCCCGTGGGCTTGAAGCCCGTGCTGAAGCCGTGCAGCAGCCGCAGCGCGAGAAACCCCGTCACGCTCAGGGCCCACGGGTAAAAGAAGCCGCACACGAAGCATACCAGCGAGCCAAAGACCATCACCGGAATGCGCCCCACGGTGTCGGCCAGCTTGCCCGAAAACGGCCGCGAAATGGCCGCCGTGAGCGTAAACAGCGCAATGATGTAGCCCTTGTACTCGCCGCCGCGGTAGAGCCAGGTGTGGCCCGGCTCCAGCTCGCCGAAATGA
>DASVTG010000703.1:0-12287 GCA_036387695.1 Hymenobacter sp.
GGCTGCTTCCGGGCCGTTGCCAACCCGGCCCCCTACCAGGCTCGGCCCGCGCAAGTCAACCTGGAGGAGCGCAACGTGGCCTGGAACAAGAGCGCCCAACGCTCCGAGCTATTCGACTTTGCCACCGAAGACGCTGCCCCCGACTTGGACTTGAACGAGGTCATCTGGAAGTCGGTGAAGGGCGAGAACGCCGTGATGCCCGCCCCACGCCGGGGCGCCTTTCTGCAGTTGGAACGCAAGCGCGACCGCGACGGAGACGACGACTAGTGCTGGTAGGTAAGGGAGCAGCTGAATAGAACGTTTTTTGTGAACTACGTTCCGCACCCTAACCAAGGTACACGGATGCGGTCAGGTGCTAAGAGCGTATCCAAATAGGGAGTAATTTTGGGCATGGCTACGACCCAAGAATTTATCATTTCCGACACGTTGTGGGCGCGGCTGGAGCCGTTGCTGCCGGTGCACGTGCCCAAGCCGCACCCGCTGGGCCGGCACCGGCGGCGCATTGCCGACCGGGACGTACTGAACGGCATTTTCTTTGTGTTGCGCACGGGCTGCCAATGGAAAGCCCTGGATGCGACGGGTTGGTGCAAGGGTTCGACCGCGCACAGCCGCTTTCAGGAGTGGGTACAAGCCGGCGTATTTGCTCGGCTTTGGGATGAGGCGCTACAGGACGACGACGACTTGATTGGCCTCAACTTCGCCTGGATGGCCCTCGACGGCTCGCTGCACAAAGCGCCGTTGGGCGGGGAAAAAAACGGGGCCCAACCCCACGGACCGCGGCAAAGGCGGCGCCAAGCGCAGCCTCTTGACGGAAGCACGGGGCATCCCGGTGGGGCTGGTGCTGGCGGGGGCCAACCGGCACGATGTGAAGCTAACGGAAAGCACCTTGCGTAGTTTGGCCCCGGCGGCCGAAGCTGCCCGTGACGTCCACCGGGCGGCGGGCCATGCCCAACACCTGTGCCTGGATGCGGGCTACGACTACGCCCAAGTGCGCGACGTGGTGGTCGACCTTGGCTACACGGCCCACATGCGGCCCCGCGGCGAAGAAGCGCAGGCCAAAAAAGCAGGCCAAAAAGCCCGGCGCTGGGTCGTGGAGCGGACCCACTCCTGGCTCAACCGGTTCCGCCACCTGCTCACCCGCTGGGCCAAAAAGCCGGAAAACCACCTGGCCATGCTCCACTTTGCTTGCGCCCGAATTACTTGGTATAGTTGCCTATTTGGATAGGCTCTAAGAAGCTGTTTAAGTTAATCGGACAAGCCGCCGGATGTTAGCCAGGTAAAGCCAGGCATTGGCATGGGTGGTTTTGCGCTCATAATCTTTGGCCAAGCGGCGGTTGTCACCCGCCCAAGCAATACTGCGCTCGACGACCCAGCGCTTGGCGTGGATGAAAAAGCGCCCCTTGTCGGCCACCACGCCCGCGGGTACCTGCGCCTGCACGCCGCGCCGGGCCAGGTGCAAACGGAAGCGGCGGCCAAAGCCGCCGTCCACAAACACGGTCCGTAACCGGTCCAGCAATTCGTTGCCCACTGCCAGGGCGTCCCACAGGCGGGCCGCGCTCGCCCCGTCGTGACAGGCCGCGGCCACCACCCAACAGGCCAGCAAGTTGCCCGCCGTGTCGACCAGGAAAAACCGCTTGCGTCCCTTGAGGCGCTTGCCCGCGTCGTAGCCCACGCGGGCCGTGCCGGTGGCCGTGTTTTTCACGCTTTGGCTGTCGAGGACAGCGGCCGTGGGCTGCGCGCTTTTTTTTCGCGTTCCCGCGCTTCAATCGTCAGGCACCCGCTGACCCGCGCCCAGGTGCCGTCGGCTGTCCACTTGGTAAAATAGCAGTACACCGTGGGCCAGGGCGGCAAATCGGCGGGCACGTCGCGCCAGACGCACCCGTTCTTGAGCACGTAGAAAAGGCCGTTGACCACCGCCCGCAACGGCCACTTGCTCGTGCGACGCACCACCAACAGCGGCGACAACCGCTGCCATTGCCGCTCGGTCAAATCTGAACTATAGTGCTTCGCTTGCATCAAACAAAGCTAAAAAGAGCCAATTAACTTAAACAGCTTCTTAGATTAACTCACTACCTGCTATAGAATAGCCCTAGGCCCGCGACTGTAGCGTTACTCTGCGCGGGCATCCTAACACCAAGGCAGGGACAGACGAACTGGGGCTACTCTAGCGCTGTCATCCATCCCCTTTCAGACCCCTCCTTACGGCACCGGTGGCCCTGCCCTAATCCTTATAAGTTTAGTCAAGACGCCGGCGCCCTCACTGCTAGGCTCGCTGCTCTCGGATTCGTGGGTCCGTAGCCCAGCTCCGTGCGCCAAGCCCCGCCAAACCCTGATGCACTGCTTGCTCGGAGCATTCCGCATACTCAATGCGGCATTCAGCGAACCTTTGCGACGGCAAAGCGAAGACATGATGAAGGGGGCTTCGTTGCTGTTCTGACCAAGTGATTTACCTCCCAGGGCATGTACGACCCAACCACATGATTAAAATAAGTTTTTATATGGCGATTGCATTTGTAAAGCAAGCTAGTAGGCTACCAGAGCTTTGTTTAAACCAACGTTTAAACCATAAACAAAACAGCCACCTAGCAATGAAGCTAAATGGCTGTTAATGAATGAGCGAGAAACGAGGTTCGAACTCGCGACCCTCAGCTTGGGAAGCTGATGCTCTACCAACTGAGCTACTCTCGCGGGACTTGGTGCTACGAAATTACGCCAAAGAACCGAATTCGCAACGCGGGCACGGGCGTGCCCAACCCCGGGTTTGGGGGCGTCGTATGAGAAGGCAACGATGGCCACTCCTCCCCTTCCCCCACCTACGCGCCGCTTGGTTGGCCTGCTGCTCATGGTCAGCGGGGTAATGCTGGGTGTGGGTCTGCTGCTGAAAGTGTACGTGGCCGTGTACAGCTGGACCACCGGCAGCTACCAAAGTCCCTCGGCGGCGCTGCTGACCGTCAACCTGGTGGGCCTGCTGGCCAGTGGGCTGCTGATGCGGATGGGCCTGCGCATGCGGCGCGGCGACAACGCCCGCCAGAACCCCAACCCCAACGGTATGCTGTAAATCGGCGGGCGCCGCTCGACCTTTGCATTATGTCATCTCCCCTGCGCATTACGCTGGCCAAGGCCAACCCCGCCACTGCCGCTCAATTGGCCGACCTGGGCCGCCAAACGTTTCAAGACACTTTTGCGGCGTCCAACACCGCGGCGAACATGGCCGCTTACGTGGCCGAGCATTTTGGGCCGGACATTCAACTGGCCGAATTGCAGGACCGCGAAAACACCTTTCTGCTCGCGCACATGCAAGCTGAGCTAGTGGGCTACGCCAAGCTGCGCGACAACTCGGCCCTGGGGCTGCCCGAGGGCCAGGACCCGGCCGGGCGCCTCGAAATTGAACGCCTGTACGTGCGCGACGACTGGCAGGGCACGGGCTTGGGCGCGGCCCTGATGCGGGGCATCATGGCGCTGGCCGAGCAGCTGCATTGCTCGGCGGTGGTGCTGGGCGTGTGGGAAAAGAACGAGCGGGCCCGGGCTTTCTACCAGCGCTTCGGCTTCCGGGAAATCGGCCGGCACGAATTCCGCCTGGGCCAGGACGTGCAAACCGACTTGGTGCTGCGCAAGGGAATGGCGGGCCGGTAAACCCATTGCCTTGGAAGGTGACGGCGCGTGCCTGCTCCACTTGCCCAAGGGCCGCCGTTGGCTGCGCGGGCGCTGGAGCGCGGGGTTGCGCACGCTCATGGCCACAGCCCCAAACGGTGACAACAGCCCGCCGACCGGCCCACGCCAGCGCTGCCAGCGAATGGACCTATTCTCAAAACCAACGTAACAACAAAGACCGATTAGGGCATAAGCCAGATAAATTGATAATTTTATCTGAAATAGCGAGATGAGCAAGAAGGTCGCCCTAGTCATCGTTTTCAACCACCGTTACGATAAAAATATCGAAACACTGGAGCAGGTTTATAAAAATAAATTTACGAACCTGTATTTCTTGGTTCCCTTTTACGATGGCGCGCAGCCCAACGTCATTCCGGTGTACGAGAACTCCTTTTTTTTTGAAGGATACCTAGCCCAGGGCTACCGGCAGTATTTCAAGGAAGAATACGAGCATTACTTGTTTGTCGCCGACGACATGGTGCTGAATCCGGCCATCACCGAGGATACCTACGCCCGCTTTTTTCAGTTAGACGAAGGCGACAGCTTTATTCCGGAAATATTTTCCTTGCACAACCTGAGCAACAACGACACCCTGTGGTTTCGACCCATCTTGAGCAAGGAACGAAAAGTCAAGAATTTTTGGTGGCGCATCCAGCAGGCCGTGGAGTACTCGCCCCAGAAAGAAGCAGTGGAAAGCGAACACGAAATGCCGGCTTTCGCGGAGGCAGAAAACAAGCTGAAGCAGCACGGCTACGAAATAAGAACGCTGCACCACACCGATTTGCACGGGGGCCTGCACCCGTCAACCGACCGCTACACCCTGCTGAAGCAGCAAATAAAATACGCCCTGAACTACAAAGGCGCTGACGCGCGCCACGCCCTCAAATACCCGCTGGTTGCTTCTTACTCCGACATTGTAATTGTTCACAAAGACGCCATCCAAAAATTCGTGCACTACTGCGGCGTGTTTGCGGCCACGGAGCTATTCGTGGAGTTTGCCATCCCCACGGCCTTGCTGCTGGCCACCGATGCCGGCAAGGTGAAAACCGAGCCCGCCATTGGCCAGCGGGGCGTCTTGTACTGGAATTACGAGGCCGAGAACGTTGAAAAGTACGAGCAAGCCCTGCAGCAGTACGGGTTTGAGCTGCGCCGGCTGCTGGCCAATTTCCCGGCCGACAAACTGTACATCCACCCCATCAAGCTTTCTAAGTGGAAAACGGAGCTGCCGGAAGCCTCCCACTGATAACGTCCCCGGCCCGGCTGGGCGTGTGGGCCAAGAACGAGCGGGCCCAGGCCTTCTGCCAACGCTTTGGTTTCGGGGAAATCGGCTGGCCCGAATTGCACTTGGGCCAGGACGTGCAAACCGCCTTGACTTTGCGCAAGGGAATGGCGGGCCGGTAAACCCGTTACTTTTGGGGATGCCCATGCAAGGATTGATGCGCTTACCTACCGGCTTTCGCCACAAATGCCGCCGCTGGTTGGGCCTGCTGTGCGCCGGCCTGGCCGCGGCGGCGTGCCAGCCGCAGCAGGACCGCCCCGCAACCACCCCGCCGCCCGTGGGCCACTACGAAGGCAGCATCAGCATCAGCGAGCAGCCGGAAGTGCGCGCCTCGTTGGACATCCGCCACCCCAGCCCCGGGCACTACGAAGCCGAATTGACCGTGCCCGCCGCCAGCACCCTCAGCTTTGTGGCCGACACCATCGTTTTTGCCAAGAACCAGCTGCGCCTCACGCGCCCCGCCCGGCCCGGCCAAGTCCTTGCCCTGACCCTGGACGGGGACTTTTGGCGCGGCACGCTCGCCCTGGACTCCACCAAAGCCCAAGCCTTGCTGGTGAAGCGGGGCGCCCCCACGCCCAGCGCCTACCGGGTGGAGGAAGTGCCCCAGACCAACGGGACAGCCTGGCTTTTTGCGCCCTCCGACACCGGCACGCAAGGCCCCGCCCTGGCGCTGCTCCCCAACGCCGAAACCGCTCCCAGCGCCGGGCTCTGGGCCGATGCCCTGGCCCGCGAGGGTGTTATTGTGCTGGTGTTGCCAGCGGCCGACTCGGCCACGGCGGCCCTGGAAACGCCGCGGCTGCAAGCGGCCGTGCGCCTGCTGCGCAGCACGGCCGGAGCCGACACCGCCAACATCGGCGCTTGGGCCGTGGGAGTGCGGGCCAATGTGCTGCCAGAGGCGGTAGTCGCGCCCGGCGGGCCGCGCGTGGCCTTCGTCATTGCCCAAAATGCGGACGTCAACCCGGCCAGTCGGGCGGCTTTTCGAGAGCTGAGAAACCGCAAAATCCAGTTGCTGGGCCTGTACGGCGGCCCGGCTTCCACCCAGCGGGCGGCGGCGTTGCGCAATGCCTTGGGTGGGCGGCGGGGTGCTTTTGTGCGGGCATACCGCACCACCGGGCCCGACCTGTTCATCACCAACGGGCTCGATCCGCGCTTCGGGCCCGGCCTGCCCTACGAGCTGATGGAGTGGCTGCGCGGCAAGTAGCCAACCCAGAACAGGCGGCGAAGGCTATAGCAGCAGCAAGCCTTTTTCGCGCAGCAGCAACCAGGCCGGGCTTTGCAGGAAGGCTTCAAAGGAGCCCTCGCCGGCGGGAAACGTAGCGGCGGCTTCGCGGAGCAGCACTTTGGCATCGTAGTCCTGGCTGAGCTGGGTGAGCAACTGGTGCAGCCAGCGGCCCGCACCGGCGGTGGTTTTCACTTCGAAGTCTTCGGCCTGCTCGTAGCAGGTGAGCACGGCGCGAGGTGCTTTTTTGCCTGATTCGATGCGGATTTCCGGCGCGTTGCCCAGCCAGAAAAGGCGCTGGTTCTGCCGGGCGAAATCGGGTTTTTCGGGGGCTTGCAGGGCCTGCTGCACCAAGTGGCGCGACGTGGTGGGCTTGGGGGTTTTGAAATCAAACCAGAAGCTCAGCGGCTCGTCGAGGGCAACCTGGTGCAGGTAGTTGTAGAGCGACTTGGCCAGGCCCGGCCCGAAGGCTTCGTGGTCGGTGCCCAGCGGGTCGTCGTGCCACAAGTCGTTCCAGGCAAAGCCGGCGGGCTCGGGGCCCACGGCGGCCACCTGGTATTTCGCCGGATTCTTGCCCACGGGCGAGTGCGCCGTCATCGAGAAGCGGTGCCAATAGCCGCTCTGCACCACGCCGGCGGCAAACAGCTGGCGCACCACTTCCAGGCTGTCCACGGTTTCCTGGGCAGTTTGGGTGGGGAAGCCGTACATCAAATAGGCGTGCACCATGATGCCGGCCTGGGTGAAGCCGTCGGCCACGCGGGCCACCTGGGCAATGGTCACGCCCTTCTCCATAAGAGCCAGCAGGCGGTCGGAAGCCACTTCCAGGCCTCCGCTGATGGCGATGCAGCCCGAGGCGGCCAGCAGGCGGCAGAGGTCGGGCGAGAAAGTTTTTTCGAACCGAATGTTGCCCCACCACGTGATGGGCACGCGGCGCTTGAGCAGCTCCACGGCCAGGTCGCGCAGGGCCAGGGGCGGCGCGGCTTCGTCCACGAAATGAAAGCCGGTTTGACCGGTTTGCCGAATGATTTGCTCGATGCGGTCGACCAGCAGCGTGCTGGGGGCAGTTTCGTAGCGCGAGATGTAGTCCAGCGTCACATCGCAGAACGAGCAGCGCTTCCAGTAGCAGCCGTGGGCCACGGTGAGCTTGTTCCAGCGGCCGTCGCTCCAGAGGCGGTGCATGGGGTTCAGCACTTCCAGCACCGAGAGGTATTCGGTCAGGGGCAGGTCCGAGTAGTCGGGGGTGCCCACTTCGTGGTGCGGCACGTCGGGGTGCGGGTGGTTGATGTACTCGATTTGGCCCTGCGCATTGCGAAGGAAAGTGCGCTGGAGGCTGTCGCGGTGGGGCGGGCTGTAGAGCGCAGATTGCAGGGCACAGTGCACCTCATCCTCCGCCTCGCTGCTGTCAGGAACGTCATGCTGAGCTTGTCGAAGCATCTCTACCGCTTCGTTGCTGGTAGCAGGAATTAGTTGCGCGGTAGAGATGCTTCGACTGCGCTCAGCATGACGGAGTTTTTCAAGCTTGGTCGAGACAAAATATTCTAGTAGCCGCAGCCACGGGCCTTCGCCGTCGTCCAGCGTCAGGTAGTCGATGTAATCAAAAAAGCGGGGTTCCTGGATGGTGCGCAGCTCGGTATTGGGGTAGCCGCCGCCCATGATGGTGGCCGTGGCCGGGCTTACTTCCTTGATGCGCTTGGCCAGGCGCAGCGCCCCGTAAAGGTTGCCGGGGAAGGGCACGGTAAAACCCACCACCTCAGGCTGCACGCGCGCCAGGAGCGCATCAAGCTCCTCCAGCAAGAGTTGGTCGAGCAGGTTGGGCGCGGCTTCCAGGGCCTGGTGCAAGGGCTCGAAGCTGGTGGCGGACAGCGCCAGCTTCTCGGCGTAGCGCGAGAAGCCAAAATGCGGCCCCACGGTTTCCTTGATGAGGTCGGCGAGGTCTTCGAGGTAGAGCGTGGCCAGGTGCCGGGCCTGGTCGGTGAGGCCCATGGTGCCGAAGGCGGTTTCCAGGTCGGCCACGTGGTCGAAGCGGCTGGCTTCGGGCAAAAAGCGGCCGTGGCAAATGCGCGGGGCCAGGGTCAGGTCTTTGTTCTGCAAAAACCGCACAACCGACTCGATGGTGGCCAGGTAGCGGTTTTGCAGGCGCACCATGCGCTTGGCGTTGTCGCTAAGGTCGAATTTACCGGCTTCAATTTCGGCAAAAACCTGCTTCAGCCCGGCCACCGAGAACAGCCGCAGCACCAGCTGCAAGCCCATGTCGGCCTGCGTGACGGCGTAGCCGCGCCCGCCCAAAAACCCCTTGATGTAGGCCGTGGCCGGGTACGGGGTGTTGAGCTGCGTGAGCGGCGGGGTAAGGAGCAGGATGCGGGGCGAAGCAGAAGACACGGCAGCAACTAACCCGGCCGCACCGGCCGGGGTTCATTTTTGGCAAAGGTCGGGCCTGGGCGGCCTTCCGGCGCGGCCCCCCGTTCGGCCGAAGAAGTTATGCAGAAGCAGGCCCGGCGCTCCTTTCTTCGGGTGAAGAGCCCAAGGATGAGTTCTGCAGGCAAACGAGCGGCAAATATGCTTTGCCCACCCGACGCAGAGAGTAAAATTCAAACTTGGCTTAAATACCCAAATTCTATACCGCATCCGACGCCATAAATTCCGTCATTGCAGCATTGCAATTGAGTAGCGCGGGGCCTCGCCCCTGAGCCACCCCGCGCACGTTGGGATTTTATCGTCTGCCGTCTTTTTCGTTTCCATTTTTCTTTTCACTTTTTCCACAACCCATTTTCCCTTTCCATGTCTACTTTTTCTCAACATCGGAGGCTTTACCCCTCCCCAGCCGGTTCCGCAGAGGTGCCGCGCTTTCCTTCGGCCGTTTTGCGTGCGGTGCACCAAGCGGCTGCTAATCCGGCATTTGCCCTGCTTGGCCGGGCCGGGCGCGGCCTCGCGCTTGCTTTTTTGCTGCTTTTCGCAAACGTTTGTGTAAGTCAGGCGCAAACCATTGTGGAGCGCTACGGCCAGCTGCGGGTGAGCGGCAACCGCATCGTGGACAAGACCGGTACGGCCGTCCAGCTGCGCGGCATGTCGCTCTACTGGAGCCAGTGGGTGCCCAAGTACTACAACTACAACACCGTGAAGTGGCTGCGCGACGACTGGAAGGTGACCGTGGTGCGGGCCGCCATGGCCGTGGACGTGGGCGGCTACGCCACCAACCCGGCCGCCGAGCAGGCCAAGGTGTTCACGGTCATCGACGCGGCCATTAGCCTGGGCATTTACGTGATTGTGGACTTCCACGTGCACGACGCGGCGGCCTACCGCACCCAGGCGCAAACCTTCTTCCGGGCCGTGGCCCAGAAGTACGGGGCCAGCCCCAACATCCTGTACGAAACCTGGAACGAGCCGCTCGACGTGTCGTGGGCCAACGTCATCAAGCCCTACCACCAAACCCTGGTGAGCACCATCCGCCAGTACGACCCCGACAACATCATCATCCTGGGCACCGGCTTCTACTCGCAGCGGGTGGACGAGGCGGCCGCCAACAAAGTGACCGGCTCGAACCTGGCCTACACGCTGCACTTTTACGCCAACACCCACAAAGACGGCCTGCGCGCCACGGCGCAACGGGCCCTGGACAACAACGCGGCGCTGTTTGTGACCGAGTACGGCACCACCGACGCCAGCGGCAAAGGCACCGTGAACGAGACCGAAACCCGCGCCTGGTACACCTTCATGGACCAGAACAAGATTAGCCACGCCAACTGGTCGGTGGCCGACATTCCGGAAGCGTCGGCCGCCCTGGTGTCGGGCGCCAGCGAGAACGGCGGCTGGACCACGGCCCAAATCAAGCAGTCGGGCCTGTTTGTGCGCGCGGAATTGCGGGCCAAGTACCCCGGTGGGGGCACCACCACGCCGCCAAGCACGGGCACCGTCGCCAACGGCACCTACCGCATTGTGGCGCGGCACAGCGGCAAAGTGCTGGGCGTAGCCGGTGGCTCGACGGCCGACGGCGCCGACATCACCCAATACGCCAACTCCGGCGCGACCAACCAGCAATGGAACGTGGTGTCCTTGGGCAGCGGGGCGTACAGCATCCGGGCCGTGCATAGCGGCAAGGCAATGGATTTGTCGGGCTCTTCCACCGCCGACGGCGGCGACATCAACCAGTACACCTACTCGGGCGGCAACAACCAGCGCTGGCGCATCGAGAGCGTGGGCAGCGGCTACTACCACATTGTGTCGGTGGCCAGCAACAAGTGCGTCGACGTGCCGGGCTCGTCCACGACCGACGGCGTGGCCATCAACCAGTGGACCTGCGGCACCGGCGCCAACCAGAGCTTCCAGTTTGTGTCGGTGAGCGCGGGCCGCGCGGCCGGTACCGACCAGGTAGAGGCCGACCGCAACGCCGCCGCGGCGGTTTATCCCAACCCGTCGGAAGGCGCTTTCACGGTGCGGGAATTGGGTTCTTTCACTTACAGCATCAGCGACGGGCTGGGCCGGGTGGTGGACCGGGGCCAAGGGGCCGACGAGGCCACCGTGGGCCGGCGGCTGCCGGCCGGCTTGTACGTGCTGCGCATACAAGGAGCCAATGGCGTCAAAACCACGCGGGTTACAAAAAAATAACGTAGCCGCAGAATGAACGACGAAAGCCCTGGGGGAGACTCCAGGGCTTTTTGCGTGGCGGCTTAGCGCCTCCTCGTTAGTTGCGCCGGCGCCTTATGGAACCAGCGCCGGTCCAAGGGCTGCTTACTGGCGTTGCATGGGGCCCATGCGCATCCACGGCGCGTTCAGGCGCACATACACCGACGCCGAGAGCGGCGTGTTGCCGTAGAAAGACTTTAAGTTTTCACCGGGCAAGTACCCCGTCAGCTGGCCGCCCACGTGTACTTCCGGCCCCCGATACGCGTCGGAAGTGAGGCGGTAGCTGGCGCCCAGGGTGAGGGCGTTGATGTTGAAAATGGGGTCGAGCGGCGCATTTTCCGCGTTGCGAATTTCCAGCCCCAGTTCCTCGCTGTCTTTCTGCACAAACTCGTAGCGGCCGTAAAAAGTGGGCCGGCCCAGGGTGAGGTTGGTTTCGGCCAGCACCGCGTGTTCGACGTGGTGGCCCTCGCCCTCGTTGAGGCCCCACACCAGCGCCGAAGCCAGGTAGCGGCGCTCGCCCCAGGTGCGGCTGTGCAGCACCGATGCCGTGGTGCGGGTCACGTTCTCATCGGGGTGCAGGTCCTCGGGGCTTTTGATGAAGGCCCGGCTGGCTTGCAGGGCCAGGCTGCTGGTGGGGTTCCAGTTAAGGCGCGCGGCCCAGGAATCGGCACGCGGACGGTCGAAATCGTAGCGGTGCTGGTCGGGTTCACGGCCGGTGAAGTTGCTGCCTTCCAGCTTGAGCTGCTTGTAGCGCAGGCCCACCGTGGCCACGCCAAAGGTGATGTGCGTGGCGTCGGTCCAGTGGTGCGAGAGGGGCGCGTCGGGGTTGGGCATGGCCGAAATGCGGTGCATAAAAGCCACCGGGCCCAGGGCCGGCTCGCCGGGGTAGCCCAGGTACAGGCTCAGGTCCACGTCCGGGCTAAAGGCGTGGGTGTAGCCCACGCTCAGGCCCGAAATCAAATCGTGCGGGTGCTGGCGGTCAATCAGCGGTTGGCCGCGGTACGACTCGCCGGTTTGGAAGAGCAACGGGTAGCCGCCGTTGGTTTCCGTCAGCGGGTCGAGGCTCACCATCAAGCTCAGGTTGAGCAGGCCCCGAGCGCCAATTTCGCGCTGGGCCATGGCCATTCCCCAGTTGGGCCCGTCGATGGCATTGGCGCGGCCCCGGCTGTTGTTGAAGTTCTGGCTGGTGTAGCGGCCAAAGGCAGCGGCGTGGTACATCAGCATCCAGGGGCCCTTGTGCTGCATCCACATGTACATCGGCGTTTGGTCGGGGTGCCAGCTGGTGCCCGAGCCGTTGCGGTTCATGGGCAGGTTGCGGGAGTAGGCGTGGCTCATGCCGGGCATGGTCATGCTGCTGTCGTGCGCCATGGCCATGCCGGCGTGCGCGTTGTGGTCGGCCGTGGTCATGTCCATGCCGTCCATGCTGCCGTGCTGCATGGTTTCCCCGGGCTTCATGCCTTCCATGGAATGAGGCGGAGCGGTGCTGGGAGCGCTGCGGCGGCTGGTGTCGGCGGGAGT
>DASVTG010000704.1:0-3006 GCA_036387695.1 Hymenobacter sp.
TGCTTCGACTCCGCTGCGCTGCGCTCAGCATGACAGTTAGACAATGGTGTTTTTCAACTTGCCCAGCCCCGTGATTTCCAGCTCCACCACGTCGCCGGGTTCCAGCCAGCGGTGGGTTTCGGGGCCCAGCTCCAGCAGGCAGCCCCAGCCCACGGTGCCCGAGCCCAGGATGGCGCCGGGCCGCAGCGTCACGTCGCGCGAGGCGCGTTCCAGCATTTGGCCGAAGGTGTAATGCACGGTTTGGTAGTTGCCGTCGGAAAGCAGGCGGCCGTTCACGGTGGCCGTCATGCGCAGGTCGAAGCGGTGGTCGCCGGCGGCGTACTGCGCCATTTCGTCTTTGGTCACGATATAGGGCCCTAGCGACGTGGCGAAATCCTTGCCCTTAGCGGGCCCCAGGTGTACTTTCATTTCGGCCATTTGCAGGTCGCGGGCGCTCCAGTCGTTGAGCACCGCGTAGCCGAAAATGTAGTCGTCGGCATCCTCCGCCCGCACGTCGCGGGCCGTTTTGCCGATGATGCAGGCCAGCTCCAGCTCGTAGTCGAGGCGCTGGCAATTTTGGGGCCGCCGCACCTCGGCGTCGGGCCCGTGGATGCTTTCGTGGTTCGAGAAGTAGAAAATCGGCATCTGATACCACTCCTCGGCCAGCGTGTGCCCAGCGCGGGAGGTGGCGTTGATAAGATGCCGCTCGAAGGCCACGTAGTCGCGGAAGCTGCTCGGATTCGGCAGCGGGGCCAGCAGCTGCACGTCGGCCAGGGCGTGGGTGGGTTGGGTCAGGTTCAGCCCGCGCAGCAAGGGCAAGAATTTCTCCTGGCCTTCAATGAAGCCCCGCATATCGACCGGCAGCGTGCCCTGGCTGGCCTGGTGCAAGTCCACGATGCCGTGGTCGAGCAGCAAGCCGGCCCGGCTTTCGTGTTCCGCGCTTCGGAAGGTGACGAATTTCATAATTCAAGCTGTTAGCTAGTAGCTGTTGGCTGTTAGCTTTTTCATGTGGAAGTCGGAACGGGTGAGAGCTAACAGCCAACAGCTACTAGCTAACAGCTTATAAATCACAGCGGCTGGGCCAGCGCCAGCAGCGACTCTTTCGTGAGCGTGTTGCGGTCGCCCATGGTGCCGGCCATTTCCCACTTCCCGATTTGGTCGGCCGCGTCGCACACCATCTTGCAGCGGGCGTAGCGGCGCTGCATGAAGTGGCCGAGGGCGGTTTCCAGCGGATGGTCCTTGCTTAGCTCGTCGGCCAGCACCAGGGCGTCTTCCACCGAAATGCCGGCCCCCTGCCCGATGTGGGGCGAGGTCGAGTGGGCCGCGTCGCCGATGAGCACCACCCGGCCCTTGTACCACTTATTGGGCACGAACACCACTTCCATCGGCCGGTACACCACCCCCCCGTTGTCGGTAATCTGCTCGCGCAGCTCGGCGATGATGTTGCCGTGCTGGTTTTTGAGCCGGGCGCGCATCTCGGCGGCCAGGTCGGCTTCGGCGATGCGGGGCTTGGTGGGCTCGTTCGAGGTGCAGTACATGTACATCAGGTCTTCGGCCAGCGGGCACAGCCCGGCCGCCAGCCCGTCGGAACCGATGTAGTTGGCCAAATGGTCGACCGAGCGCTTGAAGTTGTAGCGCCACACGGCCTGCCCCGTGAAGCGGGGTTTTACCTCCGGGAAAATCATTTCCCGCACCTTCGAATACGTGCCATCGGCGCCCACCACCAGGTCGTAGGTGCCGGTCGAGCCGTCGGTGAACGTCGCGGACACGTTGCGGTCGGTTTCGGTGTAGCTGGCCAGCGTCACGCCCAGCCGCACGCTGGTGCCGGCTTCTATGGCGGTTTCCGTCAGCACCTTGTGCAGGGCCGGGCGCGACACGCCGCAGTTGGCCGGGTAGTCGGGGCCCGCCAGGCGGTGGCCGGGCATCACCATCTCGCCGCGCGGCGACTCCACCGTCACCACCTCAAAGGGGTAGGCGCGGTCCATGAACTTGTCCAGCACCCCCAACTCGTGAAAGGCCCGCACCACGTTCGACTGAATGATAATGCCGACGCCGTACACCGTCCATTCCTGCTTCAGCTCCACGATGTCCACGGCCACGCCCTTCCGGCGCAGGCTGATGGCCAACGACAGCCCGGCAATGCCGCCGCCAACTACAAGTACCTTGTTTTCTGTCAACATCGGGGTGGGAGTTTGAGCGTTGATTGGATGTGTGTAAGTCAATTAATTGCCGTCGCTGATGACGGTGCCGCCGTCCACGACGATGTTCTGGCCGGTGATGAAGCCGCCGGCCCGGCTGGCCAGCAGCACGGCCACGCCGGCCACTTCCTCGGGCTGCCCCACCCGGCGCAAGGGCGTCAGGGCCAGGCGCCGGACCATTACTTCCGGGCTGTCGAGCATGGGCCGGGCGAAGGCCGTTTCAATCACGCCCGGCGAGATAGTGTTGGCGCGAATGTTAACCGGCCCAAACTCCACCGCCAGGTTGCGCGCCAGCTGAATCAGCGCGGCTTTCGACACGCCGTAAAGGCCGATGTTTTTGTTGCCCCGTACGCCCGCGATGCTGGCCAGGTAAATCAGGGCCCCATCGCGGCGCTCGACCATTTGGGGCATCAGCAGCTTGGTTAAGTAGATGGCGCTTTGCACGTTTATGGCCATTGTGGCTTCGAAATCGTTTGCGGTAATTTCCAAAACCGAGCCCGTGGGCGCCATGCCCACGCACGACACCAGCACGTCGACCCGGCCCAGCCGGGCAAGGGCCTGGTCCGCCAGCTCGCGCACCTGCCCCTGAGCGCCCATGTCGCAGGCCAGCGCCAGGGCCGTAATGCCCTGGCCTCCAAACTCCTGCACCGTAGCCGCGCAAGCTGCAGCGTCGTTGCTCGATACCACCACCGCAGCCCCGTGCTCGCCCAGGGCCAGGGCAATAGCCCGGCCCATGCCGCTGCTACCCCCCGTTACGAGGGCCACTTTGCCGGTGAGGTCGAAGAGGTTGGACATTTTTTGTGTTTGTATATATCGTTCAGGCGGGGCG
>DASVTG010000705.1:0-5303 GCA_036387695.1 Hymenobacter sp.
CGAGTATTTCTTTTTGGTGAAGTTCATGGCGCAAAAAGCCGGGTGTTTTACCCGGATTAATAAAAAACCCCTTCTACGAGTTGTAGAAGGGGTTTTAAGTGGCCACGTTAGGAATCGAACCTAAATCAAGAGCTTCGGAAACTCTCATACTATCCGTTGTACGACGTGGCCAGTACTTGATAGGACTGCAAAAGTAGCCGTAAAAGCGAGGGGGACCAAATTGTGACGCCAATTTCCTGGGCCCAACTTTTAAGTGGACACAACCCAACGAGGACGAAAGTAGTTAAACCACCAAACCTGTCGGGTTGAAATCCTCAATTCTCTACATCAATTTATGAAAAAGAATCTGTACACGGCCGACGCTTCGGCCGTCGGTGGCCGCAGCGGCCACGTTCGCTCTGCCACTGGCGTAATTGACATGGAGATGTCTGTGCCCGAAGGCTTGGGCGGCAAAAAAGGCGCCACCAACCCGGAGGAATTGTTTGCCGCTGGCTATGCTTCCTGCTTCCAGCAAGCGTTGCTCGTCACGGCCCAGAGGGCTGGCGACACCCTCGACAAGGAAAGCTCGGTGCAGTGCTCCGTTACGCTTTTTCAAGAAGGAGAAGGCTACGGGCTCAGTGCCATCCTTGACGTAGACCTGAAGAAGTTTGACGAAGCCAAAACCATTGAAATGGTACGCCAGGCCCACAAAATTTGCCCCTACTCGGTGGGCACCCGTGGCAACATGGAAGTAGAGCTGCGGGTGATGGGCAAAGCCATTCCCGTGCAAGCCGAAGAGAATGCAGGCGTGGCGGGGAAATGAGTTAAAAGTTGAGAGTTAAAAGTTAAAAAGGCCCGCCTGGATTACCGGACGGGCCTTTTTAACTTTTAACTCTCAACTTTTAACTTGCCTTTAGGCCGCCAGCACTTCTTTCACGCGGGCGGCGGCGTCTTTCAGCAGCACGGCCGACGACACTTTCAGGCCGCTTTCGTCGATGATGCGGGCGCCTTCTTCGGCGTTGGTGCCTTGCAGGCGCACGATGATGGGCACGCGGATGTCGCCGATGGCTTTGTAGGCTTCCACCACGCCGTTGGCCACCCGGTCGCAGCGCACGATGCCGCCGAAGATGTTAATCAGGATGGCCTTCACGTTCGGGTCCTTCAGGATGATGCGGAAGCCGGCTTCCACGGTCTGGGCGTTGGCTCCACCCCCGACGTCGAGGAAGTTGGCCGGCTCGCCGCCGCTCAGCTTGATGATGTCCATGGTGGCCATGGCCAGGCCGGCGCCGTTCACCATGCAGCCCACGTTGCCGTCGAGCTTCACGTAGTTCAGGTTGTTCTGGCTGGCTTCCACTTCCAGGGGGTCCTCCTCGTTGAAGTCGCGCAGGGCCACGAAATCCTTGTGGCGGAACAGGGCGTTTTCGTCCAGCGTCACCTTGGCGTCAACGGCCAAAATCTTGTTGTCCGACGTTTTTAGCACCGGGTTGATTTCGAACATGCTGGAATCGGTTTCGTCGTAGGCCTTGTACAGGGCGGTTACGAACTTCACCATTTCCTTCTGCGCGTCGCCTTCCAGGCCCAGGTTAAACGCAATTTTGCGGGCCTGGAAGCCTTGCAGGCCCACGGCGGGGTCCACGTGCTCGCGGTGGATTTTCTCGGGGTGCGCCTCGGCCACTTCCTCAATGTCCATGCCGCCCTCGGTGGTGTAGATGATGACGTTTTTGCCCAACGCGCGGTCCAGCAGCACGCTCATGTAGTACTCCTTCGGCTCGGATGCGCCGGGGTAGTACACGTCCTGCGCAATCAGAACTTTGTTCACCAAGCGGCCCTCGGGGCCGGTTTGCTTGGTGATGAGCTGCATGCCGATGATGTTGCCGGCAATTTCCCGCACCTGCTCCAGGTTTTTGGCCAGCTTCACTCCGCCCCCTTTGCCCCGTCCGCCGGCGTGGATTTGCGCCTTGATGACGTGCCAGCTGGTGCCGGTGTCGGCGGTCAGTTTTTCGGCGGCGGCCACGGCCTCTTCGGGCGTGTCGGCTACGATGCCTTCTTGCACGCGCACGCCGTATTTTTTCAGGATTTCTTTGCCCTGATATTCGTGAATGTTCATAAAAACGGGTAAGGGGTGGGGTTAGCTATGCTGACTCTCGGTTGATGGCACGAAAGTACGTCTTCCGATTGTCATTACGACACCCAAGGGGAAGTAGCGCGAACTTTGTAGTTCGCGTCCCCGGCGCCGTTCTGCAATCGTGCGAGTGCCCGCCGGGACGCGAACTACAAAGTTCGCGCTACTTAGCTACTGCCCATACCAGCGCGCCAATACGGCTTCGGCGGGCTTGTGCTGGGGCGTGAAGTCGGCGTGGCGGCGGGCCGAACCGTCGGGCGCCAAGCCGGGGTACCACTTCCAGACAAACAGGCCCTTGAGCCACGGCTGGCCCCAGCACGCCCGAAACATGGCCTCGTAGCAGCGGGCCTGGGTGGCTTCGTCGGGCGCCATGGGCAGGGCCGTGCGCTCGGGCCATTCCCAGGGCCTGACGGCGGCATCGGGCGTGGTTTTGTAGCCAATCTCGGTAAACACGATGGGCCTTTTGGTTTTTTTCTGCCAGGCGGCCAGGGCCCGCAAGTGCGGCTGCCAGCCCTGAAGCAAGGCGTCGAGGGAAGGATTGGCGAGGGGGCTCAACGGGAAATAGGCCTGTATGCCCACGTAGTCCAGCGCGTCCCAAAACCGAATTTGCTGGTATTCGCCGCTCCAGTTGGCGGCGTAGGTGAGCGGGCCGTGGTACACACGTCGGATTTGACGGATGAGCGTGCGCCAGGCCTTGTCGTGGGCGGGCTCGGTGGCGTGCAGCAGCTCGGTGCCAATGCACAGGCCGTCGAAATGCGCGCTTTCGGCGACTTGGGCATAATGCAGCATGAAGGCCGAATAATTGGCAAACCACGCGTTCCAGTCGGCCGCGCTGCTCATGTTCACGTCGCCGGGCCAGGCGCCGCGGCCCCGCACCCACAGATGGGGCTTGAGCAAGGTGCGGATGCCGTGCTGCCGCGCCAGTTGGGCGGTGTATACCAGGCCGGCGTCGGACTCGCCCCACAAGCCGCGGCGGCCGGCGGGCCGGGCCGTATTAACTCGAATGTCGGGCGCCGTGGCCTCTGCTTGCCAACCGAAGGGCATTTGGGCAATCCAGGTGACGTGGGCCTTGACGAGGGGCGCCAGCTCGGCCGCCGTGATGGAGTCGCCGCCCACCCAGCTCACGCCCCGCAGGCGGGTGCTGTCAAAAGCGCCGGCTTGCTGCGTAGCGGGGCCGCTTTGCAGCAGGTCGGCCTCGAGGGCGGCGAGCGGGTTGCCCGGCTGCCTGCGCGCTTCCAGGCGGTGGGCCACGCGAGGCCACGCCCACAGGACCAGCAGCAACCCGCCCAACAAGGCCAGCGGCCACCAGCGGCGCCACGAGAAGAAGGGAAAGGCCATCGGGAAGAGTACGGGCAATGACAAAATCTTTGTGGCTTCCATTGGGTGCTTGCGCAAAGCCACCGCTTCGCTCCGCCGGGATTGTGCGTAGCTTTGCCAGTACTGCCTCACTCACGTCTATCGTTGCCCGCCGTTGCTGCAAGCTATTAACATTCACAAGAGCTACAATGCCTTGAACGTACTCAAGGGCATCGATTTAACGATTGAGAAATCGGAAATTGTGAGCATTGTCGGGTCCTCGGGAGCTGGCAAAAGCACCCTCCTCCACATTTTGGGCACCTTAGACAGCCCTGATTCCGGCGAAGTCCTGTTCGATGGGGAGTCGGTGAGCTCCCTGGGGCGCAACGACTTGGCGCGGTTCCGCAACCGACACATCGGCTTCATCTTTCAGTTTCACAACCTGCTGCCCGAGTTCACGGCCCTCGAAAACGTGTGCCTGCCCGCCTACCTGGCCGGCCGCTCCGAAAAAGAGGTGCGCGTGCGGGCCCGCGAGCTGCTCGGCATGCTGAACATGGAGTTCCGCGCCGACCACAAGCCCAGCGAGATGAGCGGCGGCGAACAGCAGCGCGTGTCCGTGGCCCGCGCCCTCATCAACTCGCCCGAAATCATCTTCGCCGACGAGCCCAGCGGCAACCTCGACACCAAAAACGCCCAGGAGCTGCACCAGATTTTCTTCCTGCTGCGCAAAGAGCTGGGCCAGACCTTCGTCATCGTGACGCACAACGAGCAGCTGGCCGACATGGCCGACCGCAAGATTGTGATGCGCGACGGGCATATCCTGGAAGGCGGGTAAGCCGGTTAGGGGGAAAAGAGGTTCTAGCACAAAGACCGTCATGCTTCGACAAGCTCAGCAGGACGGTCTAACTTTTTAAGGCTTTTATTTAATTGCCTTTACCGAACCGTATCAGGGCGCGGCGGCGAACCACTTGTCGCCGGAGTCGTCCAGGTTGTGGCCTTCCACTTTGCCGCGGGTGGCGCCGTCGGCGGCGAAGTAATAGAGCGGGCGGCCTTTGTAGGTGAGCTGTTCGCGGGCGCCGGCGCTGTTGGCATCGCGGGTGATGGTGCCGAAATCGCTGGCTTTGAGGGAGGAAGGCACGGTGGGGCCGCTCAGGTAGAAGGCGGGCCAGATGGCGGCGCAGCCGCTCGTGCAACTGGTGGCTTGGGCCGCCGGGGTGGCGTTGTTGTCTTTGGCGAAGAAGTACAGCGTGCGGCCATTGGCGTCGACCAGATAGCTGCGGTTGGCCATGACGTGCGTGGTTTTGTCTTCCACGATTTTGCTGGCCAGCACCACGCCGTAGCCGGGGTTTACCACGTGCCAGACGCTGCCAATGCCGTTGCCGCCGGTGGCGCCCGGCGCCTCGCGGGTAAACACGCCGCTCAGCGCCGGGGCGTAGTAATACAGCGGCCAGCCTTTGTAGGTGGTTTGCGGGCGGCCGTCGGTGGTGGTTTTGGTGGCGAAATCCTCGGCTTTGAGGGCCTTGGGCACTTTGACGTTGGCTTCGTAATACACCGGCCACAGGGGGTTGCAGGTGGCGCTGGTGCAGGTGTTGGCGCCGTCCACGTCACGGGCGAAGAAGTAGAGCGTGTTGCCGTTGGCGTCGGTGAGGTAGGTGCCCAGGGCGGCGGAAGTGGCCAGCTTCACGTTGGCCACCGCGTCTTGGTCCTCCCCGGGGGCGGAAGAGTCTTTCTTGCAGCTGCTGACGCCGAAGCTCAACAAACTCAGAAACAGCAGCACCAGTCCAAAAGACCACAAGCGCATCGGGTGGGAAGTTGCAGGTTTTGCCATGAAAGTATGCGTTTTAATGATTGTTTTAGAGTGCATTACCGAATTCGACTGCCCAAAATTTGGGCGCAAAGAATTCCG
>DASVTG010000706.1:0-2651 GCA_036387695.1 Hymenobacter sp.
CAGGCCGAAATTGCCCAGGGCCGCCTCGAAGCCCTCATCAATTACCAGACGATGGTGATTGACCTCACCGGCCTCGAAATCGCCAACGCCAGCCTGCTGGATGAAGGCACCGCCGCCGCCGAGGCCATGCACATGCTGCACAGCCAGACCAAGAAGAAAGACGCCCACCAGTACTTCGTTTCCGACCAGGTGCTGCCCCAGACCATCGACCTGCTGCGCACCCGCGCCACGCCGGTCGGCATTGAGCTGGTGGTGGGCGACCACCGCCAGATTGACCTGAGTGGCGAAGGATTCTTCGGCGCCATGGTGCAGTACCCTGCCGCCGACGGCGAGGTGTTCGACTACAAGGACTTCATCGCCCAGGCCCAGAAGAATAACGTTTTCGTGGTGATGGGCGCCGACTTGCTCTCCCTCACCCTGCTCACTTCGCCCGGCGAGCTGGGCGCCGACGTGTGCGTGGGCAACTCGCAGCGCTTCGGCGTGCCCATGGGCTACGGCGGCCCGCACGCCGGCTTCTTTTCCTGCAAAGACCAGTTCAAGCGCGTGATTCCCGGCCGCCTCATCGGCCAGAGCATCGACGCGGCCGGTAATAAGGCCTACCGCATGGCCCTGCAAACCCGCGAGCAGCACATCCGCCGCGAAAAAGCTACCTCCAACATCTGCACCGCCCAGGTGCTGCTGAGCGTGCTGGCCGGCATGTACGCCGTGTACCACGGCCCGCAGCGCCTCCAGCAGTTTGCCGTGAACACCCACAGTTTGGCCCAAGTGCTGGAAGCCGGCCTTCAACAGCTGGGCGTGGAGCAAACCAACGAGCACTACTTCGACACCCTGAACCTGCGCCTGGAAAGCGCCGAGCTGCAGCAGGCCCTCCGCGCCGAAGCCGAAGCCGCGCGCATCAACTTCCGCTACTTCGACGAGGTACGGGTGGGCATTTCGCTCAACCAGAACACCGATTTGCACGACGTGGCCGACATCCTGGAGGTTTTCGCCAAAGTATTGGGCAAAGAGGCCGCCCAAGTGACGGAGCTGCCCGAGGAGTTGGAGCTGACCTGGCCCAAGAGCCTGATTCGCACCAGCGAGTACCTCACGCACCCCATCTTCAACACGCACCACGCCGAGCACGAGCTGCTGCGCTACATGAAGCAGCTCGAAAACAAAGACCTCAGCTTGGCGCACAGCATGATTCCGCTGGGCTCGTGCACCATGAAGCTGAACGCCACCACCGAAATGATTCCGGTGACCTGGGCTGAAATCGGTGGCCTCCACCCCTTCGCGCCCATAGCCCAAGCCCAAGGCTACCAGCAGATTTTCTCGGACTTGCAGCACTGGCTCTGCGAGGTGACCGGCTTTGCGGCCGTCAGCCTCCAGCCCAACTCCGGCGCGCAGGGCGAGTACGCCGGCCTCCTGGCCATCAAAGGCTACCACGACGCCCGCGGCGACCACCACCGCAACGTGGCCCTGATTCCGGCCTCGGCCCACGGCACCAACCCCGCATCGGCCGTGATGGCCGGCATGCAGGTGGTGGTGGTGAAGAGCACCGAAGACGGCAACATCGACGTGGCCGACCTGAAAGCCCAGGCCGACAAGCACGCCGCCAACCTGAGCTGCCTGATGGTGACCTACCCCAGCACGCACGGCGTATATGAGGAAACCATCATCGACATCTGCAACCTGATTCACGAGCACGGCGGCCGCGTGTACATGGACGGCGCCAACATGAACGCTCAAGTGGGCCTCACCTCGCCCGCCAACATCGGCGCCGACGTGTGCCACCTCAACCTGCACAAAACGTTCTGCATTCCGCACGGCGGCGGCGGCCCCGGCGTGGGCCCCATCGGCGTGGTGGCGGACTTGGCGCCCTACCTGCCCGGCCACGCCGTGGTGCCAGTGGAAGGCCGCGCCGAAGGCTCAGTTTCGGCTGCGCCGTGGGGTTCGGCCAGCATCCTGCCCATCAGCTACGCCTATATTTCGATGATGGGCGGCGACGGCTTGAAGCGCGCTACGGAAATTGCCATCCTGAACGCCAACTACATCAAGGCGCGGCTGGAAGAGCACTACCCGGTGCTCTACACCGGCAGCCACGGCCGTTGCGCCCACGAAATGATTCTCGACTGCCGCCACTTCAAAAAGGCCGGCATTGAAGTAGAAGACATTGCCAAGCGCCTGATGGACTACGGCTACCACGCCCCCACCGTGTCGTTCCCCGTGGCCGGCACGCTGATGGTGGAGCCCACCGAAAGCGAAAGCAAGGACGAGCTGGACCGTTTTTGCGACGCCATGATTTCCATTCGCAAGGAGATTGCCGCCGTGGAGTCCGGCCAGGCGGATGCCAAGGAGAACGTGCTCAAGCACGCGCCCCACACCGCCGCCACCGTGCTGGCGCAAGAGTGGACCCGCCCCTACACCCGCGAGCAAGCCGTGTACCCGATGGACTACGTGCGCGCCAACAAGTTCTGGCCCAGCGTGAGCCGCATCGACTCGGCGTACGGTGACCGCAACCTGATTTGCAGCTGCACGCCCATCGAGCAGTATGCCGACAAGGAAGAGGAACTGGTGCAAGCCGACAAGGGGCCTTCCTATTAGAAGTTAAAAGTTGAGAGTTAAAAGTTAAAAAAAGCCCGCCTGACGATTCAGGCGGGCTTGTTTTAACT
>DASVTG010000707.1:0-8435 GCA_036387695.1 Hymenobacter sp.
CCCCCCCCCCCCCCCCCCCCCCCCCCCCCCCCCCCCCCCCCCCCCCCCCCCCCCCCCCCCCCCACAGCGCCCTGGCCGAGGCTCACCTCGTCGAAAGCCACCCAGTCGCCGTTGCCGTCTTGGCGCACGGCCAGGCGCAGGCGGGCGTGGGTGCTGCCGGCGGGCACGGCCACCGTCACGGTGGTCCAGGCCGCGGTGTTTTTGTTGAGCTGCGTGTAGGTGCGCGGCACCGGCCAGGTGGTGCCGTTGTCGAACTGCACCGCGTAGGCCAAGGAATCCGTCATGTCGAACGCGGTGCTGTTGTACTTGAAGCTAACCGTGTTGGCTGCCGCCGCGCCGGCCTGAATGGCCACGGGCGCAAAGTCCAGGTAATGCCAGATGGACAAGTCGTTGGTTTGCAGCAGGCTTTGCAAATCGCGCCCGCCCCACAAGTTGGCGCCGGCCGAAGGCGTGGTCACAGTGACGCCCGTGCCGGCCGTGCCGATGGTGGTGAGCACCGCCCACTGGTCGGTGGCGGCCACGTCGTTGTAAGTGGCGGGCGTGGGCGTGTAGGTCCACGTGTCGGCGGCGGTGCTTTCGAAGCCCTGGGCAACGGTTTGGGCCTGGGCCGCAGTGCCGGCAACGCTCATAGCCAGCGTCAGGGCAATGGAAAGACGGGAAAAGTAAAGGTGTGCGGGCATGGAGAGTAGCTAAATGAAAAGTGCTTCAAAACTATCGGCAACCCATTACCTCAACATTACAAGCATGTTACCGAATTGCCGACACCCTTCTTGAAGCGCTGCTAATATTTTTTTTCGGGCCTTTGTAACGAATGGGCATCGTCCCGGTACTCCTTCCAACTCACCTCCTAATCCCCACCCGTGACCACCACGAGTACGAGCGACGAAGAACTAATGGCGGCCGTGCGCGCCGACGACCTCGACCAACTCGTGCCGTTGTTCGAACGCTACCACGGGCCCTTGTTCAATTACCTCACCCGTCTTACCAACGACCGCGAAACCAGCGAAGACCTCACCCAAACCGTGTTCGAGCGCATCCTCAAATATCGCAGCAGCTACCAGCCCACCCAGCCCTTTAAAGCCTGGGTGTACCAAATGGCCCGCAACGTGCACGCCGACTACTGGCAGCGCAAGGAAAAGCTGCGCGCCGCCGACGTGGAGGAAGTGGAAAAGAACGGTGGCCTCCGCAGCGCTGCGTTCTCCCAAATGCGCGTCAGCAGCCACCACGACGACCTGCACGAAGCCCTGGCCCTGCTGCCCACCCCACAGCGCGAAATCCTGGTGCTGAACCGCTTCCAGGGTTTTGGCTACGAGGAAATTGGGAAGCTGCTGGGCTGCACCGCCGAAGCCGCCCGCGTGAAAGCCCACCGCGCCCTGCAAGCGCTGCGCAAAATCTATTTCGCCAATTAAGCCATGAAAACGCCCGAAATTTCTGCCTGCCACGAGCTAGAAGCGCTGCTGCCGGCCTACGTCGAGCACAGCCTGCCGGCGGACGAGGCCGACTGCGTGGCCGCCCACCTGGCCACCTGCCCCAGCTGCCAGCTGCAAGTAACCCAGCTGCGCGCCCTGACCGACGACCTGGACGCCGCCCTGCCCGAAGTGCCCCGCACCGCCCTGCGCGCCAACTTCATGGCCATGCTGGAGCAGCAAAAGCAGCTGCTGAAACCCGAAACCCCAGCCGCCGCGGCCCCCGCGCCCACCGAAGCCAAAGTGGTGTCGATGTGGCCCACGGCCTTGGCCAATACTTGGATGCGCGTCGCCGCCAGCATTGTGCTCATTGCCTCGGGGGTGTTCCTGGGCCGCAACCTGCACTGGGGCGCCCAGGACGCGCAAACCGTAGTCGCCGCCCGCAAACCGGCCCAGCAGGAACTGGTGCAGTCGATGCGCGGAGCGTCGGCCAGCGACCGGATTGAGTTGGTGAACAACTCCAGCAAAGGCTCGGAACCCGGCGACCCCACGGTGCAAGTGCTGCTCAACACGCTCAACTTCGACCCCAGCCCCAACGTGCGGCTGGCCGCTTGCGAGGCCCTATACCGGTTGCGCGACGACCCGCGGGTGCGCGAAGGCCTGGCCAACTCGCTCACCATCCAAACCGACCCCAACGTGCAAATCACCCTGATTGACATGGTTGTGTCGATGCGCGTGCGCCGGGCGGTGCCCCAGCTCGAACGCCTCTCCAAACGCCCCGATGCCCTGCCCGTGGTGCGCGCCCAGGCCGAGGCCGGCATTGGCAAACTGATTTAAACCACCCGTTTTCTGTCTCCCTTTTCTCTCCTTTTTTCTGCACGCGGCGCCGGCCTTCCGGCGCCGCGCCAAGGCCTCACTTGCTTAATTTTTTCCCTTTTATGAATAAGCTCATTTACCTCGCCCTGGTGGGCATGCTAGCGGCCCAAGCGGCCAACGCCCAGGAATACAAGACCAAGCTCAGCGGCAAAGACCGCAAAATCATCATCGAAATGCAAGGCAGCGACGTGGTGGTGGAAGGCACCGACGGCAACGAACTGGTGATAAAAGGCGACGGCTACGAAGAAGCCCCCGCCCGCGCCCAGGGCCTGCGCCCCATCTACAACTCGGCCGTGGACAACACCAAAACCGGCCTCTCGGTGACGCAGACGGACAACGCGGTGCGCATTGCCCGGGCTTCGCGCAAAGACGCCAACTACGTTATCCGGGTGCCGCGCGGCTCGGCCGTGCAGTACAACCAAACCAACTGGAACGGCGGCGACGTGCAGGTGCGCGACATGAGCGGGGACCTGGAAATCAACGTGAAAAACGGCGACATCAAACTCAACAACGTGACCGGCCCGGTGGTGGCCAACACCGTGAGCGGCGACATTCAGGTGCGGTTTGCGCCGATGCGCCAGGGGCCGAGCTCCATTTCAAGCGTGAGCGGCGACGTGGACGTGAGCATGCCCGCCAACTCCAAGTCCACGCTGCGGCTGCGCTCGGTATCGGGCGAAGTCTACACCGACTTCGATTTGAAGATGGGCAAGGACGACAACACCATGCGCCAGATTGGCGGCCAAGTGGTGGACGGCACCGTGAACGGCGGCGGCAACACCGTGTCGCTGAAAACGGTAAGCGGCGACATTTTCGTCCGCAAAGCCAAGTAGGAACGCGCCATGGCGCGTTCGACCGCCGCACCGGATGCCCCTTCCCGACCAGCCGAAAGCGCCTGCTGACCCCGCCCACCGGGTGAACGCGCCATGGCGCGTTCCTACATCTCATTAACCTTTCAACACCTTACCCATCTGCACCATGCGCCGCTTTCTATTCTTCCTGTTGCTGGTTGTTGCCGCGAGCGGCCTTCAGTCAGCTTTTGCCCAAAAAGTCATCGAGAAAAGCGCTACCATCGGCAAGAACCAGCGCCTGTTTCTCAACCTGCGCCAGGCCAGCAACATTCGCATTCGGAGCGGGTCGGGCAACAAAATGACGGTGAAAACCTCGGTGAGCATCAACCAGAACCGGCTCAACGACGCCCTGCTGCTCACCCTCGACGAGTCGGGCGACGAAGTGAAGCTGACTTCGGAGTTTGACAAGGCCATGCTGCGCAACGCCCAGCCCGGCGACTGCCCCAACGGCGGCTCCTACTACGGCGACACCTATAACACGACCATCGTCAACGGCAAGGTGAGCGGCGGGCGTGACCGCGACGGCAATACCGTGAATCAGGTGTGCGCCGTCATCGAATACGAAATCACGGTGCCGGCCGACGTGGCCCTGCGCGTGAGCACCATCAGCGGCAACATCGACATTGTCGGCCTCACCGGCGCGCTCGACGTCAAGTCCATCAGCGGCTTCGTGGACGTGGCCTGGCCCGATGGCAAAGGCGCTGATTTGTCGCTCAAAACCATTACCGGGGAGGTGTACACCGACCAGGACATTGCCTTCACCAACCGCAAGGACAACCCCATGGTGGGCTACCAGCTGCGCGGCACGCTCAAGGGCAGCGGCCCCGTCGTCCGGCTCGAATCCATCAGCAACGACGTGTATTTCCGCAAGCGGAAGTAACCATTCTCCACAACGGCAGTTTCCACGCGAAATGGGGCTTTAAGTAGCTGCCCCAGGGCTTTTGTTGCCCAAAAGGCAGGTGCCAAGCGCTTCGATATTGCCCTCGCCACCATGCCGGCGAGAATCTAAACAACGGGGCTGGGGCGCCACGGGAAGCAAGGGCTGCAAACCTGGTTTCCGGCGGTAAGGGCTCAGGCTGAAAGTAGGTGAGTGACAATCAGACCAACGAGCCGGCCCCACCCCGTTGCATAGAATAATATGAATGAATTGCAGCCCCTGCGCCAGTAGGCGCATCCTTGCTCACTCGCTGCCAAGCTCTCCTACATGCCCTTCACCTCTATTCTGCGCACCGTTTTGCTGGTTGTTGGCCTGGCTGGCTTGGCCGTGCCACCGGCTCGGGCCCAAACCCCGGCCGCCGCCAAAGACGCCGACAAGGCGCCGGCGCCCAAGCGCGAGCTGGCGGCCCTGCGCATGACCCAGCCCATCAAGCTGGACGGCGTGCTCGACGAAGAAGTGTGGCGCGAGGCCACGGCGGCCACCGACTTCATCCAGAACCGGCCCAACCCGGGCCCGCACGAAAGGCACCCCACCGAAGTGCGCGTGCTCTACGACGATGCCGCGATTTACGTGGGCGCCGTGATGCACGACGTGTCGCAGGACTCCATTCCGCGCGAGCTCACCGACCGCGACAACTTCGGCAACACCGACTTCATTGGCATTTTCCTCGACACTTATCAGGACAAGCTCAACGGCTACGCCTTCTTCGTGACCACCGGCGGCGTGCAGATGGACGCCCGCTACTCGCCGGCCAGCGGGGAAGACTTCAACTGGAACGCCGTGTGGGAAAGCCGCACCGCCCTGCGCGGCACCGACTGGGTGGCCGAAATGCGCATTCCCTACTCGGCCCTGCGCTTCAGCACCGCCGAGGTGCAGCAGTGGGGCCTGAACTTCATGCGGCAGCGCCAGCGCGACAACCAGGCGTTTTTCTGGAACGAGGTGAAGCCGCAGGTCGACGGCTTCGTGAACCAGTGGGGCGTGCTCACGGGCCTGAAAAACCTCAAGCCGCCGCTGCGCCTCTCGCTCACGCCCTACGTATCGAGCTACGTCAACCACAACCCGCTGAACGCCGAAGGCACCAAGCGCACCACCACCAGCTTCAACGGCGGAGCCGACGTGAAGTGGGGCATCAACGAAAGCTTCACGCTGGACGCCACGCTGGTGCCCGATTTTGGGCAGGTGCAGAGCGACAACCAGGTGCTCAACCTCTCGCCGTTTGAGGTGCAATTCAACGAAAACCGGCAGTTTTTCACCGAAGGCACCGAGCTGTTCAACAAGGGCAATTTGTTCTACTCGCGGCGGGTGGGCGCTCAGCCCATTGGCTTCTCTGACGTTGCCGTCGGGGCCAATGAGCGCGTGGTGCGCAACCCCGGCGAAACCCGCCTGCTGAACGCCACCAAGATATCGGGGCGCACCAAAAGCGGCCTGGGCGTGGGCCTGTTCAACGCCTTGAGCAACGACGTGTACGCCACCGTGCGCGACCGCGAAACCGGCCAGGAGCGCGAGGTGCTCACGCAGCCGTTCAGCAACTACAACATTGCGGTGCTCGACCAGAGCCTGAAGAACAACTCCTACGTTTCGCTCATCAACACCAACGTGACGCGGGCCGGCGCCACCTACGACGCCAACGTGACCGGCGGCCTGTTTCGCTTCGCCAACAAAAAGAACTCCTACGCCGTGGACGGCCGCGTGGTGTATTCGCGACGCCGCGGCAAGGTCTTTGGTCGCGAGCAGGAAATTGACGACCAGGACGGCTATAAATACATCATCGGCCTGGGCAAAATCAGCGGCAACTGGACCTGGTACCTCAACCAGGGCATCGAGTCGGACAAGTACAACCCCAACGACCTGGGCATCCTGTTCGGCAACAACAACATCACGCAGTCGGCCCAGCTGGTGTACCAAAAGTTCAAGCCGTTTTGGAAGGTGAACAACTTCGCCATTTTCGGGGTGGTGAACTACAATTTGCTGTACAAGCCCACGCTGTACCAGGCGGTCAATTTCTACCTCGGCGCCAACACCACCTTCACCAAAAGCTTCAACCAAATCGGGTTCGACTTCAACTCCGACGCGGTGACGCACGACTTTTTTGAGCCGCGCACCTCTCCGCTGGGCAACTACTACGTGCGGGTGCCCGGCAACAACCGGCTGGTGCTGTTCCTCAACTCGGACTCCCGCAAAAAATTCGCCTACGGCCTGAACGCGGGCCTGAAGCACTACTACACCGACGAGCGCCTGCCCCGGCCCCGCCGCACGGGCTACAGCTTCGGCGCCTACCCCCGCTACCGTTTCAACGACCATTTCACCCTGCGCTATAGCGTCGACTGGAGCCTCGACGTGAACCAAATCGGCTACGTCAACGGTGGCCTCAATGAAAATGAAGCCCTCGACAAGCCGTTTATGGGCCAAACCATGCTGGGCCGGCGCAACGTGGCCACGGTGTCCAACATCGTGTCGGCGGCCTATACGTTCACCAACCGCATGGCTTTCACGCTGCGCGTGCGCCACTATACCAGCACCGTTCAGTATAACGATTTCGCCACGCTCGGCAAAAAGGGCGAAGAGCAGCTAGTGGACTACCAGCGCAACCGCGACAACACCTACAATGCTTTCAACGTGGACGCGGTGTACTCCTGGTGGTTTGCACCAGGCTCGCAGCTGAGCATTGTGTGGAAAAACGCCAGCATGCCGGACAACGCTTACCGCTTCGGCAACGACGCTACTCCGCTCTACTTCAACAATCTGGCTAACACCATCAACACGCCGCACAACAACTCGGTGTCGGTGAAGGTGCTGTACTTCCTCGACTACCTGGCCCTTAAGCGCAACAAGGCGCCGCGCTAATGCCGGCGTGGGGCGGCCGGGTGCGTGGTCAAACAGCCGTGCATAGGTGAGTGTACCTGGCGCCGAGGCACTGGTCGGACCGGTCGAAACAAGGGCGAGATGGTTTTGCTGGCAACCGGCCGGACCGGAGCACTGACAGAGCAGGATAGCAGGCACAAAAAAGGGCGGAAAGCCGATGGAATCACCGTCCGCGCACCCGCTGCCTTGGCTTTGCCCGTACTTTGGGGTAATTGCTGGGGGAGGCCCCTGCGCACTACCTCATCCCGTTTATGCCCGGTTACCAAACGCTGGCCGACATCGTCGCCCTCGAACAAATCCCTCTCAGCGCCCGTCCCGTTGCCCCCGATACCTTCACGATGGTGCAGCGCGGGGCCGCCGTCAACCCCCAGGCCCTGGCCCTGCGCTTCGTGCTGAGCGGCGAAAAGCCCACCCAATCGGTGGACTACACCTACGCCGAACTGATGGCCCGCCTGCACCAAACGGCCAATTTGCTGCACACCCTGGACGTGGGGCCCACCGACGTCGTTTCGTACCTGCTGCCCAACCTGCCCGAAACCACTTTCGTGTATTGCGGCGGCCAGGCCGCGGGCATCGTCAACCCCATCAACCCGCTGCTGGAGCCGGCCCAGATTGCCGACATCCTCAACGCCTGCGGCACCAAGGTGCTCGTCACGCTGCGCGCCTTCCCTAGAACTGACATCTGGCAAAAGGTGCAAGCCATTGCCCCGCTGGTGCCCACGCTCGAAACGGTGGTCACGGTGGACCTCTTGCCGTATTTGCCCCTGCACCAGCGCCTGCTGCTGAGCGTCTTGCGACTCACGCAGCCCAAGCCCAGCCTGCCCGGCAAGCGCGTAATTGATTTCAACGCCCAAATCCGTACCCAACCCGCCGACCGCCTGCTCTCCAGCCGCACCATCGCGCCCACCGATACGGCCTGCTATTTCCACACCGGCGGCACCACCGGCACGCCCAAAATCGCGCCGCTCACTCACCGCAACCTGGCCGTCATCACCAGCCAGACCGAGCTGCTGCTCGGCAGCGCTTCCGAAACCGGCCCGCTGGTGTTTTTCTGCGGCCTGCCGCTGTTCCACATCAACGGCGTGGTGGTCACGGTGGGGGCGCCCTGGTCCATGGGCCACACGCTGGTGCTGGGCAGCCCGCAGGGCTACCGCGGGCCGGGCATTGTGGCCAACTTCTGGGAACTGGTGGAGCACTACCGCATTGCGCTGTTCAGCGGCGTGCCCACGGTGTTCAGCCGCCTGCTCGACGTGCCCACCAACGGGCGCGACCTGAGCTCGCTGAAGTACGCCATTTGCGGCGCGGCGCCGCTGTCAAAAGAGCTGGTGCTGGAGTTTGAGCGTCGCACCGGCCTGCGCCTGGCCGAAGGCTACGGCCTGACGGAAACCTCCTGCACCGTGACCGTGGCGCCCGTATACGGCGACCGCATCGCGGGCTCCATTGGCCTGCGGCTGCCCTACCAGGACGTGCGCATTGTGGTGCTGGACGCAGAAACCGGCCAATTCC
>DASVTG010000708.1:0-10907 GCA_036387695.1 Hymenobacter sp.
CCTTGTGCTCAAGTACTTGATTGATTTCTATAAGCAAAGCACCGACAAAGCGCATTTTTTCGGCAAGTATTTCGAGCAGCTGACGGGCACCAATTCCTTGCGTGAGCAAATCATCGCCGGCAAAAGCGAAGCCGAAATCCGCGCTTCGTGGGAGCCGGGATTGGGCAACTTCAAAACTTTGCGCGCCAAGTACCTGCTTTACCCGGAGCGGTAATTTTTTTAATGATTATTAATAATTAGCGCTTAATAATTAATAGTTATCTGCCCTTAATTAATCATTAACTGGACTATGCTAAACCTCGTTTTCATGGGCACGCCCGATTTTGCCGTGCCCACGCTGGAAAGCCTCCTGGCTTGGGAAGGCGGGCAAGTAGTGGCCGTGGTGACCGCGCCGGACCGGCCGGCCGGGCGCGGCCGTCAGCTGCAGGCCTCGGCGGTGAAAGTGGCGGCCGAAGCCCACGGCGTGCCCGTGCTGCAACCCACCAACCTGAAATCACCCGATTTTCAAGCCGAGTTAAAATCCTACGCTGCTGATTTGCAAGTGGTGGTGGCCTTTCGCATGCTGCCCGAGGCCGTGTGGAACATGCCGCGGCTGGGCTCCATCAACGTCCACGCCTCGCTGCTGCCGCAGTACCGCGGCGCGGCGCCCATCAACTGGGCCCTGATGCACGGTGATACCGAAACGGGCGTCACGTCCTTCTTCCTGCGGCATGAGATTGACACCGGCGACCTGATTTTTCAGGACCGGGTGCCCATCGCGCCAGACGATGATTTCGGCCGCCTTTACGATAAGCTCAAAGTAGTGGGGGCCGACCTGGCGCGGCGTTCCGTTGTGGCCATTGCGGCCGGCACCGCGCCCAGCATTCCGCAGCACCAATCCGCAGATTTGCGCCCGGCGCCCAAGCTGCAGAAAGAAACCGGCCGGCTTGATTTCACCCGCCCGGCCGCCGAGCTGGTGAACTGGGTGCGGGGCCTGTCGCCCATTCCCACGGCTTTCACGGCCTTGCCCGACGGCCGCAGTCTGAAAATTTTCCGGGCACAAGTTGTGCCTGCGGAGGCCGCCGAACCGCTGGCCGCGCCCGGCAGCTGGGCCTCGGACGGCAAGCATTTCCTGCGCGTGGCCGCCGCCGATGCCTGGCTTGATTTGTTGGATGTGCAGCTGGAAGGCAAGAAGCGCCTGCCGGTGAAAGAGCTGCTGCTGGGCTTCAAGCTGCCTGCCTGAACAGCATTGTTAATTGCTCCCTGTTAATTATTGATTGACTTTATGGTTTCTTTTGTAGTAGCAGTGGCCGAAAACGGCGTAATTGGCCGCGCGGGCGAACTGCCCTGGGGCAAACTGCCCGACGACCTCCAACACTTCAAGCAGCTCACCCTGGGGCACCCCGTGGTGATGGGGCGCCGGACCTACGACAGCCTGGGCCGGGCCCTGCCCAAGCGCCCCAACATTGTGGTGACGCGCCAGGGCAACTGGACCGCGCCGGGCTGCGAAACGGCCGCTTCGGTGCTGTCGGCGCTGGCCCGGGCCCATGAGTTGGACGAGCACGTGTGCGTGATTGGCGGCGGCGAAATTTACCGCGAAGCCCTGCCCGCCGCCGACGTCATCTACCTAACCGAAGTGCACCACCGCTTTGAAGGCGACGCCTACTTCCCCGACCTCAGCCCCAGCGACTGGCGCGAAGAAAACCGGGAGCGCCACGAAGCCGATGAGCGCCACGCCTACCCGTTTAGCTTCGTGACGCTGCGGCGGCGGTGAGGTGAAATGGTGAGGGGTGAAATGGGGAGGTGGTGAGTTTGATGTTTTGACTGCGCAAAAGGCGCCAGCCGAACATCAAACTCACCACCTCCCCATTTCACCCCTCACCTTATCGCATCAGCACCAGCTTGCCCCAATCGTTCTTGAAGGCTTGGTCGCCGGCCGTGCGGCGCTGCTTGAACGGGTTATCGGGGTCGTCCAGCGACACGCGGTAGAGGTAGGTGCCGTTGGCCAGCCGGTCGCCGTACGTGTCGGTGCCGTCCCAGGCAAAATCGGTGATGTTGTTGCCGATGTGCAGGGGGCCCAATTCGTTCATGAAAATCTCGCGAACCACGCGGCCGGTGAGGCTCATAATCTGAATTTTCATGTTGCGCGGCAGCTCATGGCCCGTCACCGTGAACACGAAGCGCGCTTTGTTCACCACCGGGTTGGGGTACGGGTAGAGGTTGGTGATGGTGGAAGCACGCACCACTTCAAACTTCACTTCGAATTCCTGCGTGCCGGCGGCGGCGTTGCGGGGGTCGCGGCCTTGCACCCGCAGCGTGTACATGCCGTCGTCCAAGTCAGCAAATTTGCCGGGCTCGTAGGTAAGCTTGGCCACGCTGCCGCTGCCGCTGCTTGCGTCCACGCTGAACGAAACGTCGCCGCCGTTCAAGTCAACCAGCGTGGCCGCGCTTTGGCCCGGCCGCACCAGCAGCACCGTAAACACGGTGCGGTCGGTGATGGGGCGAAGCTTGTCTTCGTCATTCAATTGGATGTTGATGACCGGCCGCGACGACACCAGTTCGCCGTTGAGGATGTGACGGCCATCGAAAGCCACGTCCAAAGTGGGCGGCACGTTGTTGTCGAAGACGCTGAAGGGCTCAGTTATCAGCTCGTTGTTGGAATACAACTGCTCGGGCTGGAGGCTGGGGTTCACGAATACTTCCACCGTGAACGTGCCGTATTTACCAACCATATCCAGGTCAACGGCGAAGGTGGCCGTGGCCCCGGCCGCCAGCGCGCCCGGGAAGGTTATTTCTGCATTTCCTTCAACCACCCCCCGGCTGTTGCGCAGCACAACCCGGGCCTTCAGCGAAGGCATGAAAGCCACATCCGAGGTGTTCTGGAACTTCACGGGAAACCTGATTCTTCCGTCATCCTTGGCCTGGGCAGCCAGGGTGGCGGCCGCGTACGTGGCAGCTGGCTCCAAGTCGCGGCGCACCACGCCTTCGGGCAGGCCCTGGTACGTCACCAGCCACTGGCGCAGCTGCGGCGGCACCCGGGTCACGGAATCGCCCAAAGCCAGCTCAAGGCGCAGATACGGATACTGCGTGGCCAAAACCGCCGCCAACGGCTGGGCCGATGAGGTGACCGCCGGCAACACCACCGTTTCGCGGCCAAGCTCATCAATGCCCACCACGCTGAGCGTGCGATACCCGGTGGCCGTGGGAGTGCGGATGGTGGAGTACAGATTCAGCCACTGATTGGCCGGGCCAATGCGTGGCGACACCACCCGGCCGGCCGTGGCACGCTGCTGCAAGGTGTCGCGCAGTTCTATGCTTTGGTTGACGGTGGCACTGCTCAAGGCCCGGTCAGGCCCGGTTTCGCGCACCAACCGGCCGCTGGAGGCCGTCAGCTTCTGGCCCACCAACGCCAAGGGCTCGCCGTCGGCCAACTGTGCAATCAGCCGCGAGCCCAGCAGCGTTTGCAAGCTGTTTTTGAGGGAAGCCGGCAGCAGCGAATACCGCAAGCGGTTGGCCGAAACCACGGCCACGTACGACCCCGCCGGAACGGCGGCCAAGAAGGCAGCAAGCTGCTGCTGACGGGCCGCGCTGTAGTTCAGGTTGTCGAGCGTGTCGAGCACCTGGCCGGCGGGCGGCGTGTCACCGGCTGAGAAATAGTAGAAGTAGTTGGAGGCCTGACCGCACCGCTGGTAGCTGGCCGACATGTCGACGGGCTTCAGCCCGCCGGGCTCGTACACGGCCACCAGCAAGTTGGGCGAGAGCACCCCGCAACCACTCACCGACGGGAGCACCGAATTCAGCTGCAAGTAGATGCCCGCGCCCGACAACGCCCCAAAAGAGGCCGGGCTACGGGGCGCGCCCCCGCCACGCGTGCGCAGCACCAGCGGCACTTTGTTCGGCACAAAGGCCCAGGCTCCGGCCGGAGCGCTCACGTCCACCCCGGTGCGGGTGGTGCGCTGCAGCTGGCCGTGGTGGCTTTGCGACCAGCCGCCCGGGCTGCTGGGAATCACGCGGAACGAGGAAGTTACCCAGCTGCCGTCTTCGGTGGCGCTGGGCGTGTGGAAGCGGGCCCGCCAGTACCACACCACGCTGTCGCGGGGGGCTACGGACGGCAAGGTCGGGCTCCATTCGGCCACCACCCCGGCCGTGATGAGAGGCGCCCGCACCACGACGCCGCTGTTGAAAGTGGGTACCGTGTCGAGCTCGAAATCGTAGCCGCGCTGCAGGCCGTTGCGGTCGTTGCTTTGAATGGCGAGGCGCGGCTTCGGGTTGTTTACAATCGCAAATTCGGTGGGGCTGATGGCCGTCAGGCCGCCTTGCAGGAAGGTGAAGTCGATTTGCGCCGTGTTGTTGTTCTCGTTCAGCTCGGCCACCCGGTTGTTGGGGTCCAGCACCACCTGAAAACTGCTGCTGCCGCCTTCCGCCAAGCTGTTGGGCAAGGTGATGGCGTAGGTGGTGTCGCGGCTCCACGCCTGACGGCGCACAAACACGGGGTACACCCTGGGGGCGCTGCCTTGCACGGTGCGCGTCACCCTGATTTCCAGCGGGTCGTAAGTAATCTGGCCGGGGTTCGACACGCCCACGTTCAACACAAATTCGGTGGAAGACGCCCGCACGGGCCCTTGGCCCGGCACCGGCATGATGGACAACGAAGCCGCGCTGGCAATGAAATCGGGCCGCTCCGGGGCAAACAACGCCAGCGCGGGGTCCCCTTGCCAGCCGGTGGCCAGCAGCTGCTCGATGCCGATTTCATCGGCAAAGGCGGGCGTGTTTTGCAAGCGCCGCACCACCTCGCCGTGCAGGGCCGTGATGGGCTTGCCGTACCACCGCGGGTCGTTGAACATGAGCTTGTAGAGCGAGTCCGCCGCGATGGAAAGCGGGCCGGAATAGCTGAAGCCGTATTCGCCCAACGAACCCAGCGCCCCTTTTTGGTCGGCAAACAGCCAGTCTTCGATGACCGTGGGATAGATGGTAAACGTGTGGTTGGCGGCGCACCCGTTCATGTAAAAAATGGGGTACCGGCCCCGGTTGTTGTAGCCGTTGGCCGGGTCGGATGGCACGCCGAAATTCAACGCAAACGTGTTGTTCGAGCCGTGGCCGAAGTAGGTCATCAGGGAAATGCCCGCGTTCAGCTCTGCCGAAATGTTTACGTTGATGGGCAGAACCGATTCCCGAACCAGGGTGCTCACGCGGCCTCCAAATAAGGGCCGTTCTGCGCGGTTCTTGTTTCGGTTCATGATGCCCGTAAAGTACGCGGCCTCAGCGGCGTCCTTTCCACCCACCAGGTGCAGCACGTTTTTGCGCCAGGGCTCCGGGCCCAGGGCCACGTGGGTGCGCAGCTTGCCCAGGTAATTCATTATCTGCTGGGGCGTGGTCACGGTGAGGCGGCCAGTGAGCAGCTTGGGCACAAAGTCGTTGCCTTGGTAATTGGCCGTTATCAGGTTATCCGATACGGCCCTCGAGCTCGTCGGCACCAGGTCCACCCCCCTTTCGCCGGCTCCCCGGGTCGTGGTGAAAGTGAAGGTGGTGAAGAAAGAGCTGCCCGGAATTATTGCTTCGTCTGGCACGATGCCTTTGCCCAACAGCAGCAGATAGCGGTTGGGGTTGTTGGGGGCGCCGGCGGCCAGCCACAAGCCAAAGTGCCGCATGGCCAGCCACGACCGTTCGCCGTAATGAAACTGGTCGTAGAGCTGCGCGGCCGTAACCAGGAGCGTGTCGTAGCCGCCGCCCGCCGTCGAAGCGCGGTATTTGGCGTATTCCAGCGCGGCGTTGGCCACGGGGGTGGTGCCGTCCATGGCCGGGCCAAACAACTGGCGGTGAGAGATGATGGCGAAATTAGCCGTTTGGCTCAGCGGCCGAAACCGCACGCGCCGGGCGGGCAGCGGCACAAACGCCCGTTGCGCGTCGGCCAGCAGCAGCCGGCGCGACTGCGCCGCCGTGGCGCTCGGAAACACAAACCGCCGGGCCAGCGGCCCCAGGGTTTGGGCCGCGGTGGGCGCCACGCGCTGCACGTTCCAGGGGTCGTGCACGTCGTAGCCCACCACCGAAGCCGGAATGCTGTCCACCTCAAAAGTGGCCGGCCCGCCCAGCAGCGAGTCGCTGGCAAAAGCCAGCTGGCGGCGCGGCCCCAACCAACGGTTGGGCTGGGGCGCGGTCACCCGGAAAAATGCGCGCCGGAAATAGTCAGCCGACGTGTTGGTGCCCCCGCCCGCGCTGCCGGTCAGCCGAACGGTAACCTGCCCGTTGGCCCCAATTTCGGCGCGCTGCAAGGCGTACTTTCCGCCGGCGTGGTCGTAGCTCGCGAACTGCAAGCGCCCCAGCGAGCGGTACGTGCCCGTGGCCGGGTTCAGCACCAATACTTCGACGTTGTGCGACGCATCGGTGCCGCCCACTATGCGTATTTCGAGGCGCGGCGCCGGGCCGGTGGGCAGGATGGCCCGCAGCACGGTGTCCAGCTGGGCGTCCTGGCTTCCTCCCAGCAACGGCGAGAAGTACCCTTCGCCGGACTCCACCCACGGCAAGAAGGTGACGTTGTTGGGCGCTTGGCCCAGGGCCGCGCCGGAGTACACGTTCGTTTCCAGCTTGAGGCTGGTGGCCAGGCGCCAGGCGTGCGGCGTGCCGCCGGCCGCAATGGGCTCGGCCATGCGCTTGGCGGCTGGGGCCGCGGCGCCGGGGTAAGTCAGGAAATAGGCCGCGGTGTCGGTGTAGTAGCTGTATAGTTGGTGCGACTGGGCACCGGGGGTCTTGTACAGGTCACGGTCGAGTTGGCCGTCGTTGCGCTGGCCGTAAAACTCCAGGTACGTGTTGGCGTCAAACACCCCGCGCGCCCCGCCCTGGTAGACGGCTACTTCGCGCCCCCGGCGCCAGAGCTGCAGGCGGCTGGGGTCAATGCCCGTCAGTCCGGCCTGGGTGAGATAACTGTAGTCGAGCCGGTGGATGCCATCCCGGGTCACTTTCACTTTGTAGTACTGCTGGCTCGGCACTATCCACTCGTTGCCGTAGGGCCCGGATTGCGCCAACGCGACCTGACCACTGCCGGCCAGCACGAGTACCAACAGCCAACACACCCAACTCCACTTAGTATTTCTAACAGTATTTATATTTTCCATAAGTGTTAAAGTATTTCTTTCGAAACAAGCCAGACAGATTACCAAACGGGCCGTTAAGCCCCTCGCCTCTTACTTGAACCCGTACCCCAGCGACACAATCAGCGAGTTGGTTTGCGACGAGCTGCCCAGCTTTTCCACGGCCAGGCGCGAAAGGGCCAAATCGACGCGCAAGCCGCTGATGGCCACGCCGGCGCCGAGGCTGTACTGGCCTTTCCAGCTGCTTTTGTACACGCCGCTGGTGGCGGTGAAATCCTGAATTTGCTGGTAGTTGCCCGCGCCGCCGCGCAGAAACACCAGGTTTTTGTAGCCCAGCTCTACGCCCACGCGCGGGTCCACGCTGATGGCTTTGGTGGAAATGGGCGTGCCCCGCTCGCCGTCGGTGGTGGTTTCCAAATCAACCGCCACCAGGGCCGAGAATTGCTTGGGCAAGTCGAACCGGCGGCCCGCCCCGAGCACGAAGCGCGGCAGCGTGATTTCGGAGCTATTGGTTGGGATGGGGTCCTGGCCAATGGCCACGGCGCTGTTCACGCCTTTCCGGTACTCGTCGGCGTTGATGGACCACTGCGTGAACGTGGTGGTGAGGTCGCGGGCCATCAGGCCCAGGTTCCAGCCCTTGTGGTTGTACTGCAGCCCGGCGTCGATGCCGAAGCCGTAGCCGGTGGCAAACTTGCCGATGTTGCGGTAGATGACTTTGCCGTTGGCGCCCACGCTCAGGCCTTCCACGTTGCCCAGCTTGCGGGCGTAGGAAAGCAGCAGCGCGTAGTCGGCCACCGAGAAGTAGGTAATCTGGTCGTAGTTGATTTGCCCGTACTCGTTCACGAGGCTGCGCGTGTCGGCGATGTTGTCGACGCCGAGGCGCATGACGCTCACGCCCAAGGCACTCTGCTCGTCGATGGGCATGGAAAACGCGCCGTAGTCGTTTTTCACCACGCCCGAAAAAAGCTCGGAGTGCATCAGCACGCCGTCGTACTTGTGGGTTTGGTTAACCAGGCCGGCGGGGTTCCAGTAGCCGGCGGTGGCATCGGTGGCCAGGCTCACCTGCACCTTGCCCATGCCCAAAGCCCGGGCCCCGACGCCCAGGTTCAAAAATTCGTTGCTGTACTTGGGCGTTTTGGTCGACTGGGCGGCGGCCGGCAGTGCCAGCGCCGCAACGGCGCTTCCCAGGAGCAGGCTACGAGCGGCAGAGGAAAATTGGAGCATAGAAGAATAGTGAGCTGGTTTCGCGCGTACGGAACGCAAGTTACTTCATTATAGTGCGTGCGGGCCCGCCAATTTCGAGCCAAAAGCGCAAAGCGGGGTGGGCCGTTACGGTTCAGGTGCACCGCCGTGAGCCACTGCTACGCCGTTGCGGGCCACAAGCCCAACTGTGCGCGCTCAATTCCAACGCATTTCCCGCAACTGCTGATTCCAGGCCGGGAGCATGGCCTGCATTGATAGGGAAATCAGCAAAGGCCATGTAAAATTTTCTGATTGATTATCAGGGCTTAGCAATTTATTTTTGAGCAATCAGTGGAATTATTCATCCAGTACCTTGCGTTACAAAGTACCTACCATACATTTGTACTGTTTCTCACCCACTACTATTCGTTACGCCCATGAAACTTGAGAACACCCAGGTGCAGATGCGCAAGGGAATCCTTGAATTCTGCATCCTGGAAATCATCGCCCGCGGCGAAGCCTACGCCTCCGACATGCTGGAGGAGTTGACTTCGGCCCGCATGATAGTGGTGGAGGGCACCCTCTACCCGCTCCTGACCCGCCTGAAAAACGCCGCCCTGCTGGACTATGTCTGGAAGGAAAGCACCAGCGGCCCGCCCCGGAAATACTACACCCTGACCGACACCGGCCGCCAATTCCTGGGCGAGCTGCGCGACACCTGGGAGGAAATGGCCGCCTCGGTCGGCATCATCCGGCACAGTGCCCCGCCAAAGACTGCAGCTTGAGTAACCCGTCTTTTTCCTTCTCCACTCACCAGAAATTAAACGGCCGTTTTTCAGCCTTTGACCATGAAAAAGAACATCAGCATCAATCTGCAAGGCATCATCTTTCACATCGAAGAAGACGGGTACGACGTGCTTAGCCGCTACTTGGCCGAAGTGAAAGCGCACTTTGCCAACTACCGCGGCCACGAGGACATCGTGGCCGACATCGAGGGCCGCATCGCCGAGCTGTTTTCGGCCCGCCTCTCCCCCATCCAACAAGTCATTTCCTTGCAAGACGTGGAGCTCATGATGGCCAAAATGGGCCGCGTGAGCGACTTCGCCACCGACGACCTGGACGCCGAAGACGTGGAAGAACCCGCCACCGCCGCCAGCACCTTCGGCTCGGGAGGCGCGTTTGGCTCCAAAGGGCCTTTCGGCCCCGAGGGCTCGTTCGGCCGCAAGGGTCCGTTTGGCCCCGAGGGCGCGTTTGGGGCCGGGGCCGCCACCGCCGGTGCCGCCGCGGCCACCGAGCCCAAGCGCTTGTACCGCGACCTGGCGCACCGCAAGGTGGCCGGAGTGGCCGCCGGCATTGCGCAGTACTTCGCCATCAACCCGGTGTGGGTGCGCCTGGGCTGGATAGTGCTTGTGTTTTTGCTGCCCGGCTTGTTCGGAGCAATGGACTTCCACGACGGTGACGACCATATCCAATTTGGCGGCTGGGCTTTCCTGGCCTACGTCATCCTATGGATAGTGCTGCCCAAGCGCTACGACGCACCCGCTCCCAACGACGCCATGCTGAACCAGGGCCCCCTGGCCGGCCGCAAGCTGTTCCGCGACACGGGCACGGCCAAAGTGGCCGGGGTGGCCGCCGGCCTGGCCGCCTACCTCAACATCGACGTGACCCTGGTGCGGGTGCTGCTGCTGGCCGGCTTGTTTGCCGGGGGTTTCACATTCCTGCTTTACATCATCCTGTGGATAGTCTTGCCCGAAGCCAAAACGGTTTCGGACAAGATGCGCATGCGCGGCGACGCCGTGACGCTGGAAGGCTACGACAGCAGCCTGCGCGCCAATGAGTTTGCCGACGGCCCCACGACCACCAACCGCCCCGTGGGGGCTTTTGTGGAAGACGCCGCCCGCGGCCTGCGCCCTCTCGTAAACTTCGTCGGCTCGGCCATTCGCATTGCGGCCGGCGTGTTGCTTACCATCATCGGTTTTGGCCTGCTGTTGGCCACGGCCATCTACCTGGGCGTTGGCCTGGGCATGGTTCCGAACTCGGAAAACATTGTTTTTGGTGATACCCCTGCCCACGTACTCCTCAATGGCGTGCCCGCTTGGGGAATGTTGGCTGGCTTCTTTGCCATGGCCATTCCAGCCTTTGCCCTGCTGCTGGCCGGCCTCAACCTGTTGTTCCGCCGCACGCTGCTCCCCCGCACGGTGAGTTTGTCGCTGCTGGGCCTGTGGCTGCTAAGCATTGTGGGCGTGACCATGGCCGTGGTGCAGCAAAACCGCGAGTTCCAGTACAGCGAGCAAGTAGAGCAACTCCAGCGCTACCCCGCCCTGACCAAGCCCGTGCTATTTCTGGACAGCCGCGAAGTTAACCGTCAATGGGACCAGCACGTGGATGTTCGCTTGGTAGCCGCCGACAGCGGCAGCGTGGTAGAGGTGTTGCGCATCTTGGGCGCCAAAGGACCTACCCAAGAAGACGCCCGCCGCAATGCTTTGACTTCCATTGACTATTCGATACGCACCAGCGGCGACTCCTCGCTGGTATTCGACGACCATTTCTCCTTCCTGCCCAACGCCAAATACCGCGACCAGGACCTGGCCGTTACCATCCGATTGCCCCGCGACCGCACCTTCCGCCTGAGTTCGCGCTTTGCCTACGACCTGCTTAACG
>DASVTG010000709.1:0-6127 GCA_036387695.1 Hymenobacter sp.
CGCCAACGCCTCCACCCTGAACGACGGCGCCGCCGCCGTGCTGCTGATGAGCCGCGAGAAAGCCGACGCGCTGGGCCTCAAGCCCATTGGCCGCATTCTGGGCTTTGCCGATGCGGAGCAGGCACCGGAGTGGTTCACCACCTCTCCTGCTTTGGCCATCCCGAAGGCGCTGAAGCACGCCGGCAAAACGGCGGCCGACGTGGATTTCTACGAAATCAACGAGGCTTTCTCGGTGGTGAGCCTGGCCAACAACCAGCTGCTGAAGCTGGAAGGCACCAAGGTGAACGTGTACGGCGGCGCCGTGAGCCTGGGCCACCCGCTGGGGGCTTCCGGGGCACGCATCGTGACCACGCTGATGAACGTGCTGAAAAACGAAGGCGGCAGAATTGGCGTGAGCGGCATTTGCAACGGCGGCGGCGGCGCCAGCGCCATTGTGGTGGAGGCGTTCTAAGCGCAAGGTTGCGCAAAGTGAAAAGAGGTTTCGCGAGGTTGACGTTCAATCAAACCTTGCGAAACCTCTTTTCACTTTGCGCAACCCCGCGCGAAATTTTTATGCGGGGCGCGCCGTTCTTGCGCCTATGAAATACCTATTGCCTTTTCTTTTGTTGGCGCTGGCCCTGCCCTCGCACGGGCAGAAGCTGCGTCGATTTGTGACTTTTTACGACTCCACCAAAACGCACCGGCGCGAGGTGTACACCGCGCTGGTGGCCGCTGATACCGTGCCGCAGGGCACTTACAAGCGCTTTTACCGCACCGGCAAGCTGGAGCAGCAAACCAGCTTCACCCAGGGCAAGCGCGACTCGGCTTACGTGGAATTTCACCCCGCCGGCACCCGCCGGCTGGAGACGACTTACCGCGACGGCATCCGGCAGGGACCCTTCAAAACGTATTACGACAACGGCAAGCCGGCCCAGGAAGGGCTGTTCGAGAACGACGAGCCCAACGGCGAGCTGACCTTTTACCACCCCGACGGGTCGGTGAAGCTGCGCACCACCCTCACCAAGGGCCAGCCCAACGGCCCGCTGAAAGCGCTGTACCCCGATGGCAAAACCCAGGCGGAAATCAGCTACGTGGACGGGCAGCCCAACGGGGAGGTGAAGTTCTTCTACCCCACCGGCGCGGTGCAGAGCGAGGGCGTGTTTACCCGCGGGCTGCTGTCGGGCCCGTACAAAACGTACTACCCGAACGGCCAGATTGAGAACGAGGTGCTGGCCGACAAAAACGGCCGCGGCCGCTACCGCAGCTACTACCAAAGCGGCAAGCTCCAAACCGAGAGCACCTACGCCCCCGCCCCTTTGGTGCAGCGCCCGGTGAAAAACCCGCTCGGCGACGACCTCACCAAGCGCGTGGCCCCGCCCACCGGCACCAACAACCTCGACGGCGCTTCGACCAGCTACTACGAGAGCGGGCAGGTGAAAACCAAGATGACCTACCGCAGCGGCGTGCCCACCGGCAACGCGCTGGAGTACTTCGAAAACGGCCACCTGCGCGAGGAGATTGACTACAGCAACAACGGGCGCGACCGCAAAATCACGCGCTTCCACGACGCGGCGGGCAAGCTGGCCCAGGCCGAGCTGCAATACAAGAACAACCGGCCCGCCGGTACCTGGAAGGAGTTTTACCCCGACGGCAAAACCCCGCGCAAGACCGAAACCTACGGCCCCACCGGCCGCTTGCTGGGTGACCGCATCACCTACTTTGAAAACGGCGAGGTGCAGAGCCGGCAGCCTTACTTAAACGGCTTCATGGCCGGTGTGGCGCAGGAATACTACCCGTCGGGCAAGCTGCACAAGGAAACCACCTACGTGCGCAGCGTGCTGCTGGGCCCCTTCCGGGAGCTGCGGGAAGACGGCACCGTGGCCGTGAGCGGGCAATACCGCAACGGCAAGCAGAGCGGCGTGTGGACCTATTTCAAAGAAGACGGCAAAACCGAAGCTCGTTCGGTGACTTACCGCAACGGCGAGCTGGTGGACCCGGTGAAAAAGGCCGCGGCCAAACCCAAGCCGGCGCCCAGGCCAGCACTTAAGCGCAAGTAGGAAAGCAACGGCTTAGGCTTCGAGCGTCGCCTGCGGTGCAGAGTGTGCTAGCTTATTCAAAATCAGTTTAAACCAAAAGCCCCGGTTTTCAGCCGGGGCTTTTTTGTTTTTAGGCAAAAATCAACTTCTTGGGCAACCTGCAAAGCCGAAGACGCATCTGAAGACCCAAACACACTGGAGCCGTAATCGGCAAGTGTAGCTAGAGTTGAATATTTTTTTCAGCCCGTTACGAGTTAATAGTCAGCTACAAATGGATGCAAAAGCCCATCTTACTGAAAATATTTTATGTTAGTACCTTGCTTTGCAAAGTACCTGTTCTACTTTTGTTCTATTCAAAGCCCAGTAGCTGAGCTTAGCGTGTACCAAAGATGACCCGCTACCCTCAGCTTCACTACCACTCACCGGAAAACGGGTGGCTGAGCAGCTCACTTCCAGCGGAACCGCGGCCGCCGGATGACCCGAGCCGCTCGCTCGCCCGCTTCACATCTCACCTTCTGCACCATGAAAGTTTTCGTCACTCGCTCCCCCTTTTCTCGCTTTGGTCGCGTCCTGCGTGGGGGAGCGTTCGCCTCCCTGCTGTTGCCCCTGGGCGCTATGGCCCAAACCACTGGCCCGGGCACCGTGAGCGGCAGCCTGATAGAAGCCAGCAACGGCCAGGCCGTTCCTTTTTCCGACGTGCTGTTCTTGCGCGCTGCCGACTCCACGTTCGTGGCCGTGGCGCAAACCACGGAACAGGGCACGTTCAAAGCGGCTTCGCTCCCGCTGGGCACCTACCTGATGCGGGTGCAAGACCTGAACTACAAGCCCTTGCGCCGCCGCTTCACCCTGACGGAGACGGCCCCCAGCGCCACTTTTATGGGGCTGAAAATGACTTCCGCGGCTGCCACCAAGCTCAGCGAAGTGGTGGTGACCGGCCAGAAGGCCACCGTGGTGGAAGAGCTGGGCAAGCGCGTGATTAACGTGGAGAAAGACCTGGGCAGCGTGGGCGGCACGGCGGCCAACGTGCTGCAAAACGTGCCCTCGGTGAACGTGGACGTGAACGGCACGGTCACGATGCGGGGCTCCTCCAACCTCACCATCCTGATTGACGGCAAGCCCGCCGGCACGGGCAACGGGGGCGGCGCGGGCGGCCCGCGCCTCGACCAGATTCCGGCCTCGCGCATTGCCCAGGTGGAAGTCATCACCAACCCCTCGGCCAAGTACGATGCCTCGGGTGGCGGCGGGGTTATCAACCTCATCACCAAGAAAGAAACCAAAAACGGCACCAACGGCACGGCGGCGTTCAACCTGGGCACCCGGGACAAGTACAGCGGCAACCTGAACCTGACCCGCAAGGTGGGCAAGGCCACGTGGTCGGCGAGCTACAACGGGCGCGACGTGACCTATGGCAGCCGCGGAAAGTCCGAGCAAACCGCCCTGCTCGGCACCGCCGATAATCCCCAAACCGTGCGCACCACCCAAACGGGTGTGGGCCGCGAAATTCACCGCAACCACTCAGTAGAAGTTGGCGTGCAGCTGGAACTTCCTAAAAATCAAAACCTGAGCTTCAGCGTGTCGCCCGGCACGGAGGAGAACCTGGAAGGCGAGAGCCAGAACCTGACCCAGCAAACCAACAACGGCCCCGTGCAGCGCGCCCGCGGCCGGCAGGACCTGGACGTGAACGTAAAAATCCTGGAATACGGCAGCGACTACCGCCGCACCTGGGCCGCGCACAAAGGCCGCGAGCTGACGGCCAACCTGGGCGGTGTGCGCATCGACGCCACGGTGCCGGTGGTGCAGCGGCAGTACGTGGAGCCCGGCTCGGTGCAGGTGCCGCAGCCCGGCACGCGGCAGCAGCTGGACGTGGTGGCCAACATTCAATTTGGCAAGATTGACTACACCCACCCCTTCGCCGAAGGCAAAGGCCGCCTGGAAATGGGCGCGAAGTTCGAGCGCCAGGCCAACCAGGGCTCCAACAAATTCGGCTACGCCAGCGAAAGCCGGCCCGACAACTTCCAGGACGACCCCGCCCGCTCGCTGACTTACAATTCGGAGCAGCTGGTGCCGGCGGCTTACGTGACGGTGCAGCGGCCCCTGGGCAAGAAATGGAGCACGCAGCTGGGCCTGCGCTCGGAATACACCCGCATGAGCGGCACGGTGGAAGGCGGCGCGGGCATCGCCCAGCGCGGCAGCCTCGACCAGGACTATTTGAACTTCTTTCCCTCGGCCAACATCAACCGGGAGTTTGGCAAGGAGCCCGGCCAGAACCGCTTGCAGCTGAGCTACGCCCGCCGCCTGAACCGGCCCAACTTCATGCAGCAGCTGCCGCTGGCCATCTACCAGGACCCGCGCAGCTACCGCCTCGGCAACCCCCGCTTGCAGGCCGAGTTCAGCCACAACATCGAGCTGGGCCACCAGCTGAGCCTGGGCCAGGCCACGATTACCAGCACCGCGTTTGCCCGCATCACCACCAACTCCATCCAGCGCCTGCGTTTCATCGACACCACGGCCACCCGCCTCGCCGGCCCCGGCGCGGGCCTCATCACGGCCGAAACCTACGATAACAACGGCACCATCACCAACATCGGCGCCGAGCTCAGCCTCAACCAGCCTCTGGCCAAGTGGTGGCGCCTGAACGCCAGCACCAGCCTCTACCGCGCCCAAATCGCGGCCAACGCCTTCGGCAACAACCGCCAGGCGCTGGTGGGCTCCGTGCGCCTGAACAACAACTTCACCCTCCGCCCCACCCTGGAAATGCAGCTGAGCGGCAACCTGCGGTCGGCCTCGCTCACGGCCCAGGGCCGGCAGCTGGCCCAGGGTTCCGCCGACATCGCCCTACGCCAGCGCCTGTTCTCGGACCGTGCCGCGCTCACGCTCCGCGTTTCCGATGTGTTCAACACGCTGAAGTTCCGCAGCGAAATCGAAACCGATGCCCTGCGCAGCTACCGCTCCGTGAAAGACGAAACGCGCGTGGGCTGGCTGGGCTTCACCTGGTACATCGGCGCCAGCAAGGCCAAGCCGGGCCGCATCGAGGCCGCGCCCCAGGGCGGTGGCGGTTTCGGCGGCTGAGTTGAATCACCTGTTTGCCACCCGCCGGAACCTCACCCCTGCCGGGCACGGCCCCTCTCCAAAAGAGAGGGGAGCCGAACGAAGCGGTGGCAATGCTTCGACTTCGCGCGGCGTGACGTTCTGCTTGCCTCTTCTACCAATCAGCATACCCCGCTTTTCTCACCTTCCTCTTTCTGCAAGCAGCCCCGTCGTTGGTTCGTCCGGCGGCGGGGTTTTTGTTGGTTTCCATGGCTAGCCGATAAACCTGACAGGCATAATCGTATTTTTGCTGGCACATATCAACGCCCCATCTTGTATGATGCTATTTGACGAAGTATCTACCACCTCTATTGCTCTTCCTGCTTCTACGAATCTTCTTATTGACAGCCCTAGCATTATAGCGACGAGGCTAGCCGAACAATACGCCCGAGCTAATTCGGCCCTCTACAAAAAGGATTTAGGCCAGTTTTTCACGCCGGCGCGCATCGGAGAATACCTGGCTGCTTGGGCAAGCCCCCCGACGGCCGAGGTGGTTCGGGTGCTGGACCCCGGCTTTGGCACGGGCTTGCTTAGCTGCTGCTTATTAGAACACTTTGCGGCCGTTGCCCCAACGCTCCGCCGCATCGAATTGGAAGCGTATGATTTGGACGTGCGGCTTCGCCCCGTCGCACAGGAGATGCTTGATTATCTGGGTGCTTGGCTGGCCGAACGAGGCATTGAGCTAGTGGCTCGGTTGCATTCGTCCGACTTTATTCTGGCGCACGCGGCCGTTTGGCAGTTTCCGCTAGCTCCTGCGGCGGCTTACGATGTGGTTATTTCCAACCCGCCCTATTTTAAGCTCGGGCAAAACGACTCCCGCAATGCCTTGGCCGGGGCCGACCAGGCTCAGCCCAACATGTACGCGTTGTTCGCCGTGCTGGCGGCCCGGCTCACCCGGCCGGGCGGAGAATTGTTGTTCCTGATACCGCGCAGCTTCAGTTCAGGTCCTTATTTCGCCCGTTTTCGGCGTTTTGCGTTGCAACAGTGGCGCTGGACGCGCTTTCATCTCTTCCATTCACGCCGGG
>DASVTG010000710.1:0-4465 GCA_036387695.1 Hymenobacter sp.
TTTACTCTTTTCCTACTGCCCCTGACAGCCATTCTACTGGTCGCCTGGGCTCTAACCAGAAAGATGATTTTGGGGAAAGCATTGGGTATAATTTGGCTATTCGTTTTCGCCTTTATCCTCTTTTCAGTGGTAACTCGGCCCCTGTCAGAAAAGAAGGTACTCACCCGAGAAGACTACCACGGAGAATACATCATTGACCGCAGCTATTTTCCAGGAAAACAAGCAAACTGGCAATACAATAACTTTCATTTCGTAATCAAACCCAACGATTCTATCTATTTCTACTCAACTCCTAGAAACAGTCCTGCCCAAGTATTCAAGGGTCAAATTTCGACTTTAGCCCCATATGGCTCAGCCCGCCTCATGATTCACATGCCCCGGCCGACCAATCATATTCTAACGACCGACCCTACTGTCTACCGTGAGGTGTGGAGCTTCTTTCTTGTCTTTAATTCACCCAAATTTGGAAACATGTTTTTCACTAAAGGAAAATGGGAACCAAAAGACGACTGACGAGAACTCTACTAGAATATAAAAGAAGCCGCCTGCTCCCCAACCGGAAGCGGGCGGCTTCATTTCCAACCCTACTGAAACTTACGCCACTCCCGGTTTCTCCTTGCTGCTCACGCCGCCGGAGTTGAGAACCATGCGGGCCTGCAGGTAGCCGTCGTACTGCGAGCGGTCGAGCAGCTTGAAGGCTTTCCCGTTCTCGTCAAGGGTGCGGAGGTCATTCATCAGGTCGCCGGGCAAGTCTCACAGGGCCGCGCCCGAAAGAGCACGCTCGCTGGTCGGCTTTGCGAACGGCCGGCTGGGCGGTGCAGGAGGTGCCGAGGGCGGCGGTCAGCGGCGGCAGGGCCTGGGGCGTGAGATGCTGCCTGGCCCGCTCGGGGCGCTGTTGGCGAGCATGGCGCTAGCCAGTGTAGCGGAGGTCGGTGGCCCATCACCATGTCCTGGCAGCACATTACTGTTGATTTTACCTTTTGGTACTATGATAACCTAAATTTGAAGTATATTTGAAAAATTTAGAATATAGTGATTTGTTAAGTTGAAATCATTATAGTCATGAATCAACTCATTGAGCACTTTCCATGATGGAAGAATCAGTCCGGCTTTTCGGCGGGACGCTTCCGGTAGCAGCAGGAGATGCTGCTGAAACCAAGAAATACCCTGGCCTACCCAAGCCAGGAGGCATTAGCAAACGGAGGACGAAGTATGAAAATAAACCACTACCCACTCCTTGCGCTGCTCCTTGTTTCGCTCTTGGGTGCGGCCCCGCGCGCCGCGGCCCAACCCACGCAAATCCGGGGCTTTGTTGATGTCCTTTCCTACTACCAGAACGGCCGGGTAAATTTTGGCTTGGGCGAGCAGGACTTGTTCATCACGTCCGTGATAAACGAGCGCCTGTCCTTTCTGGGGGAAACCGTTTTCAAGTTCTCGCTGGAGTCGCCCACCGATTTTGACATCAGCGTCGAGCGCATCATCCTGAAATACAACTACGCCGGCAACCACAGCGTGCTGCTGGGCAAGCACCACACGCCCGTCAACTACTGGAACGACACCTACCACCACGGCCGGGTGTTCTTCCCCACCATCGACCGGCCCCTGCTGTTTGGCCTCGGCATCATCCCGCTCCACACCACGGGCGTGAGCCTGCAGGGCCAGAATCTGGGCGCCCTCCGCTTCGGCTACGACGCCATGGTGGGCAACGGCATCGGCTCGGGCGACGTGGTGGACAACAACCCGTTCAAGTCCGTGACGCTGGCCATGCACGTCAAGCCCACCGACGGGCTGCGGCTCGGGGTGTCGCTCTACCACGACAACATTTCGAAAGGCAGCAACGCCCACAACCACGGGGGCGGCGCGGTGCCGGTGGCCCACGCCCGGCTGAGCCAGGACATTGTGACGGCTTCCCTGTTCTGCACCGATTCCGTGTTCTCGAAGAAGGTTGAGCTGCTAGTCGAAAGCAGCATGGTCAACAGCAACTCCGACAGCCTCGGGGTGCAGCGCGCCGTGGCCACGTACGCCTACGCCGGCCTGCGCCTCACCGACAAGCTCGTCCCCTACGTCCGGGTCGACGACGTGCGGTTCACCAACAAGGAGGTGTATTTCATGCCCAACAACACCCAGTCCTTCGTTGGCGGGGTGCGCTACGAACTCAATTACCTGGCCGTCCTGAAGCTTGAATACCAACGCGCCAAAAGCCACCTGCTGGCCGCTACCGACCGGGTGACCTTTCAGATTGCCGTTGGCTTTTAAATCGATATGAGCATGGGTTTGGTTTATCGATTTACGTTCGGCTTGCTCCTTATTCTGGCGTGCGGCCACGCGCCGGCGCACGCGCAGGACCTGAACCTCGTGGTCATCGGCAACGGCAAAGGGGTGCCCACCGCCATGAACCTGACGCAGCTGAAGTCCACCATGAAAGGGGAAAAGCTGCGCTGGCCCGACGGCAGCAAAGTGGTCATCGCCCTGCTGAAAACCACCACGGCCATCGGCCAGAACACCAGCAAAAAGATTTACAACATGAGCGCCAACGAACTGAACAAGTACTGGTTGGCGCTGGTGTTCCAGGGCAAAGCCGACGCGCCCAACTTCTTCAATTCCGAAACCGAGCTGGCCGACTTTGTGGCCCAAACCACCGGCGCCATCGGCGTGGTCAACCAACCCGCGCCGAGCAGCAAAACCATCACCATCGACGGGAAGAAATTTTTGTAAGAACCGCCCCTTCACCTTTCGCTACTCATGGGCCTGCCTGGTATGGTAAACCGCTTACGCCATTCGTCCATCTTGCGCCTCAACAGCCAGTTGCGCCTCACGGTCAAGACCAAAATCTGGTTGGCGGTGACGAGCATCGTGCTGTTGTTCTCCTTCTTCGTCCTCTTCTACCTGCCCGTCATTCAGGAGCGTAGCCTGCTGAACAACTTCAACAAAGACGTGCAAAACCACGCCAACACCGTGGCGCTGGGCGTGAAAATTGCCATGACCGAGCAAAATTTCCAAGGGGTGCAAACCGCCATGGATTTCGTGAAGCAAGACCCGCTCCTGCAATTCGTGAGCCTGCTCCAGACCGACACCGCCTGGAACGCCAGCCACACCCGGTACCGCATCACGCGCACGGTTTTTAAAACCTACCCCGAACGAAAAAAGATAAACGTCGCCGCCGCTTCCAACGACTCCACGGTGGTCAAGCGCACCAGTTTCAGCACCCCCATGATGACCGGCGAAATCATGCTGGCCTTTTCCACCCGGGAAATCGTGCAAAGCAAACGGCAGATTCGCATCACCTCGCTGTTTTTCAGCTTCCTGGTGTTCAGCATCGGGATTGGGATTGGCTTTGGCTTGGCCAAAAGCATATCCGTGCCGGTCCTGAAGCTGCGGGATGCCGCCACCAAAGTGGGCCGGGGCGACCTCACCCAGCGCGTTCAGAGCAATTCGCGGGACGAGATTGGGGAGCTGGGCGCGGCGTTCAACAAAATGGTGACCGACCTGTCGACGACGCGCCAGGCGCTCGACGCCCGAACCAGCGAGCTTGTGGCCGAGCAGCTGAAGTCGGACGACTTATTGGCAGGCCTCAAACGCACGCTGGCCGACCTGCGCGACACCCAGGAGCAGCTCATCCGGCAGGAGAAGCTGGCCTCCATTGGCCAGCTCACCAAAGGGCTGGTCGACCGGCTGGTTAACCCCCTGAGCTACGTCAACAATTTTGCCGACGTATCAACCGAACTCTTGGCCGAATGCAAGGAGCTGCTGGCCTCGGATGCCCACGCCGCCGACGAGCACATGCAAACAGAACTGGTGCCGCTGCTCGCCATGATAGCGGCCAATACCGGCAAAATCAAAGAGCACGGCGCCAGCCTCGCCCGGGTGGTCCGCAGCATGGACAAACTGCTGCAAGTCAAATCCAACCAGTTCGTCGAAGTCGACCTCAACTCGTTTGTCGACGAGCAGTTGGTGGCCTACCGAAACGAGCTTGACGACGCCTATCGAAACGTGCCGCTGGAGCTGATTGAAGGCAGCAACCCGGATAACATCGCCGTCAGAATAGTGCCCACGGAAATGAGCACGGTCCTGTTGAGCCTGCTCAACAATGCGATGTACGCGGTTCATGAAAAATCCTTGCGTGACCCCGGTTTTCAACCCTTGCTCACCGTCGCCACGGTCTTTCAGGAGGCCGGCGTAGAAATCCACGTTCGTGATAACGGCGCAGGCATCTCGGCCGTTGAAAAGGAACAGCTGTTTTCTCCGTTTTTCACCACCAAGCCCACTTCCAAAGGCACCGGTCTGGGGCTGTTCATCAGCCAGGACATTGTCCGAACTCATAAAGGCCACATCACCGTGGAAACCCGTCAGGACGTGAGCACTACGTTCACCATCAACTTGCCCACCGCTGCCGCCGTGTCCGTGAGTTGATTGCTAAGAAGTGGTTTCGGTTAACTCAACCCGCTTTTCGTTCGCCAGCATGGCA